>JBIIKG010000022.1:0-23338 GCA_044233275.1 Crocinitomicaceae bacterium
TCGTACCTTGCTCATATTTACTAATAACTTCTAATTTGAAGGCTTCACTGTAACGAATAATTGTTTTTCTTTTCATAAACACTTGTTTTAAAAGTGTCTACTTTTTTTCAGGACGTAACAGTACATGTGAACTTAAATAATCTGAATTCTTAATACTAAACATATAAAATCACAAAGGTAATAGATTGGTTCAAGTGTATAAGTCTATGCTCTATGTTCTATCAGTCCGCCGCGGCGGACGGTCTATGTTCTCTTTAAACCATATCAAATGCCGTTACAAAAATAGGAGGCCGTGTTTCAATACCTGAATTAGGATTGCGTCGTTCAACGACATCAACTAGATGTGCTCCAACTAATTTATGAAAAAGTCCCCAATTAAGTTGATCGTCAATGGATGTGTATAATTCATCTTTTTTGTCAATCCACCAAAGCAAGAGATTTAACTTTTCTTCAGACAGAACAGCAGAAAACAATTCATCGATTAGTTTTGGATCATTCGATTTTGCTGTCACTATTTCAGGAACTAGAAAAGTATGTCGTTTAGGTTGAATTAATTTGTTTAGAAATGGGATTAAAGGAATTAACTTGGTTAGAATTGCCCCGAATTTTCCTGGTAGACGAATTATTTCCCAATTCACTCTAGTTACACGACATGTGGCGATTATTTCGCCCGAATCATTTTTTAAACAATAAAACGGTGGCTTCTTTGCATGTGTTGTGAAATAATAAGCGTTATTTCCGTAATTCTCTAGCACTGTTGGTTCCAATTGTTTCCAGTCTTCTATTTTCACCAAGCGCTTGGATTTGCTAGGATACAACCTGCTGTATGATTGCGTCGTGAGTTGACTTACCACACGAAAACCAAAGTTTTCACTCATCCATTTACTGCGATCATTACGAGGATCAATGTAAGCATACATTGAATCAATCGGTTGTTCACTGTGTTTTCCATCAAAAACCTCAGTAAAAAATTGATTCAATTCCCGCTTTAAAAATGAATTGCCTTTGTCTTCCTTCTTTTTAGTTGTTCCTGCCTGCACCAATGAATGGAAGGCAAAATAACGAATGTACCAGGTATTTCCACGCTGACAAAAAGTAACATTACCAATCACTTTCTTATTTCGTTCCATGGATAGAAATAGGGGGTTATCAGCCTCTAAGATTCGTGTTGGAGTATCCAAATGACGATACATTGCACCGTTAGTTCCTAAAGTTGTTTGAGTCAACAAGTCTAGAATTTCAGGTGTTACTTCCTTCCCAAGTTTAAATATGGAACTTAAAGCCATTAAATTGCATGAAGTACAATTGATTCAACATCTGTTGGAGTAATAGCTTGGCGTTCTCCCATTGCAATCCAACCTCGATCAATAAAACGTGTTTTGATAACATCAGCAATGTGATCAGTATCTGTCGAATAATCAGAAATTTTCGTGTGAATTCCTAAACGTTGAAAGAACATCTCCGTTTTTACAATTGCTTCTTTCGCAATCTCTTCGCTTGTTCCTTGAAGATTCCAAACGCGTTTACCGTACTGTGTCAATTTTTCCTTTTTATTCTCGAATTGGTTTTCATACAAACGAGGAGCAATAATCGCCAACGTTCGAGCATGATCAATTCCATACATTGCTGTCAATTCGTGACCAATCATGTGCGTTGACCAATCTGTCGGAACACCACATCTCAAATTGCCATTCAAAGCATGTGTTGCGCAAGCCATCAAATTGGAAGCAAGTTTATAATTATTCGGATGTTCAATTACTTCAGGACCAATTTCAATTAAGGTTTGTAAGATTCCTTCAGCTTGTCTTTCTTGTAATAAATTATCTGTGGGAAAAGTCAAATACTGCTCAAGTGTGTGCATGAAAGCATCAACCACACCATTTGCTAATTGGCGCTTTGGCAAAGTTGCAACAACTGTTGGGTCACAAAAGGAAAACTTTGGAAAGAATAGTGGTCCGCCCATTGTCAACTTTTCTTTC
This sequence comes from Crocinitomicaceae bacterium, assembly GCA_044233275.1. Taxonomy (GTDB): domain Bacteria; phylum Bacteroidota; class Bacteroidia; order Flavobacteriales_D; family Crocinitomicaceae; genus M0103. Next base: position 1,980 of record JBIIKG010000022.1, read on the forward strand.
AATTCATCGCGACTAATCACTGCCCCTGAATTTGCTTCAGATCCTGTTGCAGGCAAGGTTAAAAAAGTTCCAAAAGGGATGGCTTGTGTAAATACGCATCCTTCGGTGCGTTTCAATACTTCATAAGGATCTCCTTTGTAATGGAAGGCACCGGACATGAATTTCACCCCGTCAATTACGGATCCACCGCCAACGGCTAATATAAAATCGATGTCTTTTTCACGTGCCAATTCGACACCTTTCATCAAGGTATTAAACTGCGGATTTGCTTCAATTCCACCGAATTCAACCACTTCGAAATCTTTTAAATGGAGCATCAGTTTGTTAAACAAACCAGTTGACTTAATACTTCCTCCACCGTATGCTAAAAGAATCCTCTTTTTATTGGAAAAATCATTGATTAATTGAGGAAGACGCTCCAATTGGTCTTTGCCAAAAATGATGCGTGTTGGGTTGATAACTTCGAAGTTTAACATTGAATTATTTTTAAATAAAAAACCCCGAAACGAAATCGAATCGGGGCTTCTCTATAAGAACACTTTTAAATATTTCCATTATCTCTTACAGCGTAAGCGATAGTCAAGGCATTAATTTCCTGTAATTCTTTACGAATATCAAAGATGAATCCTGATGGGGCAGATCTATCTGCTTTTACACATGTAATAACCAATTCAATTGGTGATGTCATTCGAGCGGGTTTTTGCTCAAACTTATCCTTTTTCCACTGACCAATTGTGTTTGTATTGTACAATCCATCTGGTGTTGCTTGAACCACATTATCCAATGATAAAGCATATCCCATTTTGAATTGAGATGCTCTTGCAGGATTTCTAGGTTGACCTAAGTAAATGAAATCAACTTCAGAACGTTGTTTGAATGGTGTTAAATCCATTGTACGCGAACCTTCTGGAGCTTCAACTTTAACCGTTGGGTCATTTTCTTTACTTGTTGTTGCCACCATGAAGAAGAACAAAAGCATGAAAACGATATCAGGAAGAGATGAAGTATTTACCCCAGGCATCGCTCTACCGCCGTCTTTTTTGAATTTTGACATAACTAGCTCTTTTTAAATTTTTGGTGTAACTTCAATGAGTCGGGCTGGGTAAAGAATTTCTAACAAATCAAGTTTGTCTTTTTCGTCCTTTACTTTATTCTTGTCATTTTCATTTGCTTCCTTTCTCTTCAAAGTTCCATAAGAGACATTCCACAAACGCATCGATTCTTCATCGCGCAATTGATAAATTGCTTCTTCAATTTCCGTTTGGATTTTCGCAAAAATACTGTAAGCCGTAGCTTGCATTACTTCTATACGAATGTTCGCTTGGAAGTGTATCTCAGGAAGTTGATTTTTACCGTAAATTTTTAAAGCCCGTTGCTTTTTCTCCCATTCAGTCAATTGATTGTACTTAAAAGTAACCATGTCTGAAGGCGAACCTGCAGCTTCCATTGCTTCAATTTCAGATACAATGAAGTCAATATTCTGTTGTATTTGATCTATGGAGATCACAGAATAAAGTGGCATATCATTATCGACATACTGACCAGGAGATTTTTCATTCGTTCTGTAAAATTTCAAAATAAATTCTGAGATTTTATCAGGATCACTAAATACCTCACCTCTAACCATTAATTGATTTTGAGTGTTGGCTTTAATCGCAAGAATGTTACGTTTTTCAACCTCAACAGGTTTATTTACAACTTCAATCTTCTTAGGTATGCTACGAATATAAGCCTGGTCCTTGTCCATTGTTGTTGTTACAAGGAAGAAAATCAATAGTAAGAAGGCAATGTCTGCCATCGAACCCGCATTAATTTCCTCTAGTTCTCTCTTAGCCATAAGAATTATTTTCTATAACGACCCATTAATGGGCCAAGTACAATAACTAATACTCCGACAGCCATTCCTACCATAATGGTATAAACACCTGCTGTTGTTGTATCAACTACACCTTGCGAAACTGGATTCTTTAATAATAAAGTATCAGTTGTGTCTGATGTACCAATTCCAATTAATATGAAATAAACAATCAAAGAAACAAATATCCCAAGTATTGCTATTATTGTTTTCTTTGGACGAGAAATTAGTTCTAAGAAAAAGAACAATAGAACGATTCCAAGTAATAAAAACATTAAAGCAAAAGTAAACCATATTGCATAACTCATTTGAGCTCCATCGCGATATGCTTCTACCGCTTCAGTTCCAGCAGATACATTAGGTGCATAGAATAATAACATACTCAATACAACACCTAAACCTCCCAAACCGAACTTAATGATATTCAATAGTAAATTGATTTTTTTAGCACTCATGTCTAAATAATTTAATTATTGTTATTACTACTGTAAATTAAGCAGCCTTATTTTTCAACAACATGTCAATCAATGTGATTGATGTGTCTTCCATCTCGTTTACTAATCCATCAATTTTCGCAAGGATATAATTGTAAAACACCTGTAATACCATGGCTGAAATCAAACCAAATACAGTAGTTAATAAGGCAACCTTAATACCATCGGCAACTGTTGTTGGAGAAACTTGACCATCCTTAACGATTTTGTCGAAGGCTTGAATCATACCAATTACAGTTCCCAAGAAACCTAACATTGGAGACAATGCAATGAACAACGCAATCCAAGAAAGTCCTTTTTCTAATAATCCCATTTGAACGCCTCCATAAGAAACTACTGATTTTTCAACCATATCAATTCCTTCAGATGCACGGTCTAAACCTTGGTAATAGATCGAAGCAATAGGTCCGCGTGTGTTACGACAAACTTCTTTTGCTGCTTCGGTTCCTCCGCTTTTTAAGGCAGCCTCAACTTCATTTAAAAACTTTTTTGTGTTGATTGTTGATAAATTCAAGTAAACAACTCGCTCGATAGCCAAAGCCATTCCGATAATCATACAAATCAATACAGGCGTCATCCACAATGGATCTCCCTCAATGTACTTTTGTTTTAACGTTTGAACGAAGTCAAGCTGAACTTCTTCGTCAGCAGTTGCATCCGTTGTTGTTGAACCCGCTTTTGCAGCATCACTAACTTCTGAAGTAGTTGTTGCTGTTGTCGAATCTTCTTGTCCTGTTGTGACATTAGAAAATCCAAATGTCATGATTGCTGCGATAGCTAAAGAACTAATTATTTTTTTCATGTTCTCAAAGATTAATTTAGTCGTATTCTATGTTTAAATTTAAGCCAAAAATAATAAAATACCTGAAAACAAAATCATTCAAAAAAAAATGATTTGAAATTCAAGTCAATTTGATAATAGTCACGAAGGCTTAACCGCTGTTAAAACCTTGTATTCATTAGAATTGTACTACGAAAAGTCTATGTACAATTATTTCAAAAAAGTCATCAACTCAACTTCCTTTCGTCAGTTTTCGATGAACTTCGTTTCGAACCTTGGTTTCTCATCCCTTTCTTCTCCTGCGTTTCACTGCGGAGAGGGCGGGATTATCTCAACTTCCTTTCGTCAGTTTTCGATGAACTTCGTTTCGAACCCTGGTTGCTCCTCCCTTTCTTCTCCTGCGTTTCATTGCGGAGAGGGCGGGATTCGAACCCGCGATACACTTTAGGCGTATACACACTTTCCAGGCGTGCTCCTTCAACCACTCGGACACCTCTCCTAATTTTCAATTGTTAAAACACATTCGTTTATGTGTTTTCTTTGCGGGGCGACTAAAGTACGAAAAAAAAGACGAATCCTAAGTTCTTAATCATTTCTTAACGTTGACATTTCTCCGCAAATTGGCTTTTTTAATTGAATAACAATTTTATCTAGTTGTTTTTCAGTACCTAGCAAATGCATCAATTTAGTAATAGAAGCTTCTGTTGTGATATCATTTCCACTAATCACCCCAACTTTATTAAAGAATGAACTTGTTTCATACTTCCCTTGTTGAACAGATCCTGATCCACATTGGGTCGTGTTTAATACAATTCCACCCTCTTTTATGTAATTTGAAATTAGATTCCTGAATGTTTCATCGCTCGGTGCATTTCCAGCACCAAAGGTTTCAAGTACCAACGCTTTCGTAATATTCCGATCGAATAAACTTTTATAGGCTTCTGCAGGAAATCCTGGAAATATTTTTAAAAGTGCAACGCGATTGTCCATTTCAGCCATGAATTTCAATTCAGACAATTCTGAACGAAATAACTTGTCCATGTTGTATTCAATTCTAATACCTGCCTTCGCCAATTCAGCATAGTTTGGTGAGGCAAACGCTTCAAATTGATTAGCTGATATTTTTGAACTTCGATTTCCACGGTAAAGTGAATATTCGAAGTATACAGCCACTTCCTGAACAATTGATTCATTCTGAGCATCTTTATCTGCTGCAATTTCAATTGCCGTGATTAAATTCTCCTTTCCATCTGTGCGAATGGTGCCAATTGGTAATTGGGAACCCGTAAAGATGACTGGTTTTTTTAATCCCTGCAGCATGAAACTCAAGGCAGAAGCAGAAAATGCCATGGTGTCGGAACCGTGAAGGACCACAAATCCATCATAGTGTGTATAGTTGTCAAAGATCGTTTGCGCAATTTGAATCCATCGCATTGGGTTCATTTCTGAGGAATCAATTGGCTCCTCAAAACTAAAAGTGGATAATTCAACATGCAATCGGTGTATTTCCGGAACATGTTTGTAAATATGATTAAAATCGAAGTTTTTTAGTTCTCCTGTCTCTTGATCTTTAATCATTCCGATGGTTCCACCGGTATAAATTATCAGTACTTTAGGTTTTGCTTTCATCAATACTAAGGAAGTTTTTTATAGTTTATTGACTCACCCCTCTCGTCATTGATTAAAAGGTAAGTCTCGTTTAGTTAACTTATTTTTTTGAACAAATTTTCAGCGTTTTGAGTTGTAATTTTAGCTAATTCTTCCACATTCACTCCTTTAATCTCTGCCAATTTTTCTGCAACATAGTTGATGTATGCACTTTCATTTCTTTTTCCACGAAATGGGGTAGGAGGCAAATAAGGTGAATCAGTTTCTAAAACAAGTACGTCCAATGGAATTTCTTTAACAACATCTTCTAATCCCGACTTCTTATAGGTTAGCACTCCACCAATCCCAATTTTAAATCCACCATAGTTTTCAATGCGCTTCGCTTGTTCAAGGTTCCCCGTAAAACAATGGAAAACCCCAGACAATGTTGAATCATTCAACTCATCAACGATTTCAAATATTTCATCAAAGGCATCTCTTGCATGAATGACAATTGGTAATTTGAGCTCTTTCGCCCATTCAATTTGAATTCGAAATGCTTGGGCTTGCTCCTTTTTGAATGTTTTGTCCCAATACAAATCCATTCCAATTTCACCTACGGCTATATTCTCTCGTTCAAAGAGATGTTGTTTTACAATTGCCAAATTTTCCTCCCACTTTTCATTAATGTAGCCTGGATGCAAGCCCATCATGGGAAAACAATTGAGAGGAAATTGTTTGCATAAAGCATACATTGGTTCAATAGAATCAACGTCTATGTTTGGTAAAAGCATTTTTTGAACTCCCTCTTCAATCGCTCTTTCAATCATAGCTGTTCTGTCTTCATCAAAGGATTCAGAATAAAGGTGGGTATGTGTGTCTATTATATACATTAATACAATGAAAGACTTAAGCCAAATTGAAGTAAATTCAATTTGACTGATTCATTCGATTTAAAGAGACCATTTAAATTGTATGACCCAAATAGCGCCCAGTTACGGATTCCAAATCGCATGTGAACAGAGTAGTTCAATTTATTTACATCTGCAATATCAAACGATTTTTGAATGACCCTGCCATCTTCGCCATCGAACTGTGTTTTCTGAAATAAGTTCAATTGATAACCAACTTTTCCTCCAATGTGAAATTTAACATGTTTCCAACCCTTTGAACGAAATCTAAATTCAACAGGAATAGAAATACTGTTTCCAACCAATTTGTTTTTATCGAATAACATACTGTCCAACTCATTGTATAAGGTATACTTGCCTGTTGGATCAGTTACAAATTGATTGTCATGATGAATGGTGAATAAGGAATGCGACAAACCTGTCCCAAAAGAAACAAGATTATTCTTCACCATTGGGATATCAAAATAAATACTTGAATTGAGTCCAAGTGAAGCCCATTTATTCTGAAAAGGTTTCGATTCTCCCGCCCAATCTGAATAGGTGATATCAAAAACTAAACGGTCATATTTTCTTACTTTTTCTATTTCGGCTGGACGCAAACCAGTATTAAACCACATTACACCTGGTCTAAAACGTGAAATTAAATCAGCGCCCTCACTTGTAAACTGTGCCTTAACAGTTAAGGAAACTAGCAAGAACAAGAAGAAATAAATTAGTTTATTCATCATTTTTTCTAAGTTTATTTTCCCATAACCAAGCATGAAGAATTGCATCTTCGAACGAATGATTGGCTTCCCAATTAAGGAGTTCTTTTGATTTCGCTGAGTTTGCATAAATTTCATCAACATCTCCTGATCGTCTTGGACCAAATCTCCAATTTATTTTTTCACCAGTAATTGATTCAAATGTTTCAATTACTTCAATAACCGTTTTCCCTTGTCCTGTTCCTACGTTTACTGCATCAATTAGTCCTTGTGTTTCATTTTCTAGGTAATTGAGTGCTTTAACATGCGCCTTTGCTAAGTCACACACATGGATATAATCGCGCACGCAAGATCCATCTTTTGTTGGGTAATCGTTTCCGTGAACCACCAGTTCCTTTAATTTCCCAATAGCCGTTTGGGTGATATAGGGCAACAAGTTGTTTGGTTTGCCATTTGGCAACTCGCCAATTAAACTGCTCGGATGGGCACCAATAGGATTGAAATATCTTAAATTTAATATTTTGGCAGTTGGTTGACTAACAAAGAAGTCATTCAAAATCTGTTCACCTATTAATTTTGTATTCCCGTAAGGTGAACTTGGTTTGCTCAAGGGAGTTGATTCTTTGACTTCTTTTAATCCTTTGGGTTCTCCGTAAACAGTACAAGATGAAGAGAAAACAAAAGGTCGAACATTGTATTTAGTTGATAATTCAAGAACATTAAGCAAGCCTATAATATTGTTTTTATAATATTTCAATGGCTCTAAAACTGATTCACCTACTGCCTTATATGCCGCAAAATGAATTACCCCATCTATTTTATAGTTTCTGAAAATTTGCTCTAATTGAGCGGGATCACAAATATCTATTTCATGAAATTGAACTTGTTCACCGATTATTTTTTCTATTCCTTCGATTACCCTTTTACTCGAATTTCTGAAGTCATCGAGTATTATTGGAGTATAACCATTTGAATATAACTCAACAACCGTATGAGAGCCAATATAACCAGCGCCTCCTGTGACCAAAATAAACTTCTCATTTTGCATTCTTCAAAGTTAAAAGAAATGCATTAACTTTATGGTATGGAGGAGAATTCTAATATTAATTTGAAACGTTTTATTCCACAAAAGGCTAGTAAATTACTTTTGTTAAAGATTGTGTTTTATATGTTGGTACTTGGATTTTTGTTCTATTTGCTTTATTCAGAGTTTTCTCAAAAAACGGTGAAAACCCCTGTTATCAAGGAAATTGAAAACATAAAAATTATCCAATAGAACAACTTTTTACATCCTAAATTGTTTGATTGTTATGAGAACGGTAATTATAATACTCATTTCAGGGTTGTTCATGTTTTTATCAGTTTCTGCAAAAAAGAATTTTATTCTTAAAGTTGAAATAACTGGTTTCAGTGACAATAGAGGAGAAGCTTATGTTGCGTTATATAGAGAAAATGATGATTTTCCTAAAATGTCAGGACAATTCAAAGGAAAAACAGTGGTTATTTCTAATAAAACTGCCAAAGTGGAGTTTTCAAATTTGACCTATGGTAAATTTGCAGTCGCTGTTTTTCATGATCGCAATAAGAACGGTGTCTTAGATAAGAACATATTGGGTATTCCAACTGAATCATATGGATTTTCAAATGACGCAAGAGAAACTTTTAGTTCTCCATCTTTTAGTTCAGCATCATTTACAGTAACAACTGAAACAAGCATAAAAATCAGAATTCATTGATTCAAAAGGCCTAATTCCTTATAGTATTTATAAAGTTCCATTTGTGCATGAAATGGCGAGCCATCTGATTTTCGATAAGTATTTTTTAGATTTTTATCGATTAATCTAGATTTCACACTCCCTCTCCATTGATAATTGAAAATTAAATCGAGTTCTTGTTGGACTGCTTTACTCAAAATAGGAGTTCCAACTTCTATTCGTTTATCTAAATTTCGTTCCATCCAATCAGCACTTGAGATGAAATAAACAGGATTACCGTTATTTTCAAAAATCATAAAACGCGCATGCTCCAAATAGCGGTCTACAATGCTAATTATAGTAATATTTTCACTTTGATTTTTAATTCCAGGAACCAAACAACAAATACCTCTGATAATCATTTCGATTTTTACACCTGCTCTGCTCGCATCGTATAATTTTGAAATCATACGTTGATCCGTTAAGTTATTTAACTTGATGCGAATGCGCGCGGGTATATTGTTTTTTGCATTCTTGATTTCTGTTTCAATTAAAGCATTGAATTTTCTTCGGGTATTAAATGGAGAGACCATTAAATGTTTAAAAATTCCGCGCTCAAGGTTGTTTTCCATTAAACGAAAAACCCTTTTAACTTCTCTTGAAATAGTATGGTCCGAAGTCAGTAGTGCTATATCGCTATAAATTTTTGAAGTTTTCTCATTGAAATTACCTGTTCCAATATAGGTGATCAGTTTCTCTTGAGTTCCTGAACCTCTTGATATTTGAAGTAATTTTGAATGGACTTTTAAATTTTGAACACCATAGATAATTTTAGCTCCAGCTTCTTTTAACTTATCTGCCCAATACAAATTGTTTTGTTCATCAAATCGAGCTTGAAGTTCAAATACTATATCAACATCTTTTCCATTATAAACAGCTGCAAGAAGGGCATTCATGACCTGTGAATTAGAAGCCACTCGATAAACGTTAATTTTAATGGATTTTACCTTTGGATCAATAGCTGCCTCTCTGAGTAAATCAACGATGTAATCGAACCGTTGATATGGAAAATGTAATAATACATCTTCTTGAAGTATTGCTTTTATAATTCCGTTGTATTTTTCTATTACGGGATGTTGAACGGGAACTTGTTTCGGATAGATGAATTTTGGTCTTTCAAAATCTGGGAAAGACATAAAATCCTTAAAGTTGTGGTATTTGCCGCCAGGAATAGTGTTAATACCAAACTTTAAATTCAATGATTTTAATAAATGATCCAATAAATCTTTAGGCATACGTTCGTCATAAACAAAACGGACTGGTATCCCTTTTTTACGATTTTTTATGCTATTTTCAATTTTTTCAATAAGCGAAATGGTTAAATCATCATCTAAATTTAATTCAGCATCTCGGGTGAATTTAAACGTGAATGCCTCAATTTTAGTAAACGTGAATATTGAAAATATTGATTTTAAATGTAAACGTATAATGTCATCAAGAAGGATAACATATTCTTTACCGTCTAGACCAGAAATTCTATAAAAACGCGGAAATTCGGTAGGTACTTGAATTAAAGCATATCTTATGCGTTCACCTTTTGGATTGGTCATTTTCACGGCTAAATAAATTGAATAATCTTTCAGTCGCGGGAAAGGGGCTTTTTTGTCAAGAATGATTGGTAATATAAAATGCTTTAATGATGTATTAAAGTAATTGGAGAGTTCCGTTAATTGTTCTTCATTTATTGATTTTTCATCTAAATGAAAAATTCCTTCTTTTGCTAATTCATCAACGATTGATTTGTAGGCAATTTCAAATTTCAATTGTTGTTTAAGAACAATTTTTCTTACTTGATTATATAATTCAAGTGAATTACCCTCAAATCCATCTACATTTTTTCGATTAACTAAAGATAATCTTCGCAGATTGGCGACACGAACACGGAAGAATTCATCCATATTGTTCGAATAGATGCCTAAAAAACGCATGCGTTCAACTAAAGGTACTTTTTCATCAAGTGCCTCTTGCAAAACACGTTCGTTAAAAGATAACCAACTTAATTCACGATTAATTAACATCATCCTACAAAGTTTATTTTTTTCTTGAAACAAGAATTATCTTCTGTGTTAATTTAATATGAATTATCAATCTTATGCACAAAAAAAATCCCAAGAAAAATCTTGGGATTTGAAATTCTTAAATGTCGATAATTAACGAATCAAATTAACATGACCGACTACCATTTTTCGTTCGTCGTTTTTATTCGTTTTGAATTCAATTTTCCACGTATATGTTCCATCTTGGCACATTTCAATTTCTCCATTTGAACCGTATGTTCCATTCCATCCAATTGAAGCGTCATGAGATTCAAAAATAATTTCACCCCAACGATTGAATATCAATAATGTAAAGTCATAAGGGTCAAATCCAGCAGTGAATACTGGTTGGAAAATAGGATTGAAGTTATCATCATCCGGTGTAAAAGTATTCGGAATATAGAATATTAAGTCTTCGTAAATGATTATTGTCGTATACGCAGTATCCGTGCAACCTAAAGGCGAATAAGCAACTAACATTACTTGATATGTCCCAGGTTCGCCAGGATAAATATTCGTCGGATTTGTTTCGTTCGATGATGGTGATTCATCACCAAAATTCCAAAGATAAGATGTAGCTCCGGTTGATGTATTTGTAAACAATACCTCAGTATTTAATGTAGATAAAACATTGGATGATGGATTGAAAGATGCAATTGGCAATGCTTCAACACATATTAAGTTTGTTGAAGTAAGTGTTCCAACACATCCGTTGTTTGATGTTGTAGTTAGGGTGACATCATAACAACCACCTTGAGTAAATGTTACTGGGACGGTTCCACATCCAGTTAGAACTGTTCCGTTACTAATTGACCATACACAGTCAGCTGAGTTTGCAGTTGTGTTGGTTAAGTTTACTGTTAAAGGCGCACAACCAATTGTTACATCAGGTGTAAATGATACAACTGGAACTGGGCCAACAATTACATCAACTTGATCTGTATTAATACAACCTGCTGCACTCGTTCCTGTTACAGTGTAAGTTGTTGTTCCAAGAGTTGGAACAAAGGCAATACCGTTTGAAATAACTGGGTTCCATGTGTAAGTATTAGCACCAGAACCAGTTAATGTAACGGTGGAACCTTCACAGACGATAACATTGTTTCCGGCAAAAACAACTGGCAATGGATTGACTGTTACAACCACTTGATCAGTACTTGTGCATCCCAAAGTAGTTCCAATAACAGTATAAGTAATTGTACCAACAGTTGGAGTAAAGGGAATACCATTACTTACACCATTGTCCCAGGCATAAGTTGTTGCACCTGAAGCATTTAATGTGACAGAAGAACCAATACAAATTGCTACGTCAGGACCCGCATCTATTGGAGCATTTCCGTTAACTGTTACAGTTACTAGGTCAGTATTTACACAGCCGTTTACATCTGTACCCGAAACAGTATAGTTCGTTGTAACACCATTAACGAAATTCACTGAAGAACCCGTAGCTGAGCTTAAATAAGTAGCAGGTGACCATGAGTATGTTGCGGCACCGGAAGCGTTAACAGCAATTGTACCTCCTTCACAAACCGTAACGTCATTTGCAACAATTGTCGGTAAAGGGTTAATTGTAATGACAAATGTTGTTGGGCACGCAGGTCCTGGTACAGCTGGTGTGGTATATGTTACGGTATACGTATTAGGTGTTGAGGCTGCAAGATTGATGATTCCTGTTGAAGCGTTAATTGACAAGCCAGCAGTTGAAGAATACGTTCCACCAGCATTTCCAGTTATTGTTGGGCTAGCAGTTCCAACTGTACAATAAGCAGTTTGAGGGTAAGACAGCGTTGAACCACCAACAAAAGTTCCTGAGATTGTTTTTGGACAGCCATTTGCATCTGTAACTTGAAATGAATATGCTTGACCAGCATTTAATCCTGTAATAGCAATTGTGCCTCCATTATTCGCTGTTGTATTAACAAAACTTGCATTTGCTGGAGTCAAATTACTACCAGTAAATTGAGAACCATTTAATGCTGGCAAACCACCCGAAATCGTTGCTGTTACATTCGCACAGGTCTGCACTTGTGTAAACGTTATGTCAGTTAAATATTGAACAGCAAAAGGAGCCCCCATTTCATAACAATCAATAGAGGTATTTACGTATGAATATAATCCTTCTGTTAAATTATACATGGTAATTGGAACGAAGTAAACAGTATTGTTTGTAAACACTCCAGGGAAATTCGTCATCCAAAATTGATCATTGATATCGTACAAATCAAAATCTGAATAAATTCCAATCAAACATGGGTCATTTCCAATCCAATCATTTGGTGGCACGTTACTAGGTGTAACAGCAATTGTTGGAGGACAAGAATAAACTAACCATGTAATTCCTGGTTCATAACCTTCCGGTAATGGAGGATTATTTGCAGGTGCTGGAGGAGTGTAGTTTCCATTAGCAGTAATATCAATTTCATCTCCAAAACAAAGAACATAATCAGCTGTACCTGGGCCAGTAGTTGTTGCTGTAAATGTACCAATATCAGCCGTACATCCGCATGCTGCAGGTGAGGTTGAACTCACAGTTAATAGACAAGTTGGAGCATTTGAGAATGCAACTGTTACAGTCAATGCTGAACCATTTGAATTATTTCCTGTTATGCTGAAATTGTAAACTTGATTGTTAACGAAAGGTGGGTTAAATGTTTGAGTAAAACTACCTGATGAGTTAGTAACGGTTACAACTACTGTTCCAGTAGCGGGTGCATTTTGATAGGTAAAATCACCAGTTACAGTAAAGGTATTATTCGGCAAACAAGAACCAATCGTTGCATTTAAACTCGCCATATTACAAGAAGGAATACAACTTACAGGAGCGGTGTAATTTTGATTGATTGTACATGCAGGAGCGGCCGAAAAAACAGCCGAAATGTTGCATGGAGCGCCATTTGAAGTTAAACCAGTAAAATTGTAGGCTGCAGGCGAAGTAAAAGGGGCGTTGTATGTTTGTGCACCACCACATGAACCGGTAATTGTTAATGTACCAGATGTTGGGGCATTTGTAAAGGAGATATTTCCAGAAACGGCATATTGATTATTCACTGGATTACAAGCACCCACATTTGTGGTAATGCCTGTGATGTTGCAATTTAAAGGAGAACATGCAGGTGGTGCAGTATAGTTTTGAGTACGTGTACATGTCTGATCAGCACTAAAAGTTGCCGTGACGACACATGCCGCTCCATTCGAATTTAAACCGGTCAAATTGTAATTTGCAGTAGTTCCAAATGGCGCATTAAAAGTCTGAGATCCACCACAAGAGCTTGTAACTGTCAATGTGCCCGAAGTGGGAGGAGAAACAAATGTAATAGTTCCTGAAACACTATATTGGCTGTTTGCTGGATTACAAGCACTTGGTGTTGCAGTTAAATTGGTCATATCACAAGGTGTCACAAGTCCACAATCAGCAACACCAGAGCCTCCAGTTTGATTAAAGGTTATAAAGCCTGCACCTCCATCATAATTCGTTATAATAATAATGTAAAACTGATTCACAACTGCATTTGGGATAGTTACAATTTCTACAGGATCAATGGAATAACTGCAGTCAATTGGAGCAGAGGAACCATTTGTTATAGATGTACAACCATTTGACACAGAAGAAAAAGGTCCCCAAAGTGCGTAATCGACATCTAAATCCGGAGCTCCACCTTGCGTTGATGACTGAGTAATCGTAAATGTCATTGGTCCAGCAACATCAATTTGCATGTAAAACCAAACAGGGTTTGGTTCAGATCCTAAACATCCATAATTGGGACCTGCAGGTGCTGAGGTGTTGGTTTCATTAGGGAACGAATATGTATTACTCGTACAAAAAGGTTGAGCGTCAGTACATGGAACTGTAGGCCCGCCGCCGCCGCCGCCTGCAAGGACTTTGGAAAATGCAGTTATAAGCAATAAAAGAAGTAGAATGAGCTTTTTCATAGTGTTAGGAGAATAAAATAATGAAGTGCTAGTTTTTTGGTTTTATTTCAATTATATAATCTTTACCATCAACTCGGTAATAATTAGAAACGGTATCAAAATATTTAAATTGATACACCAATGGGTTAAAATTAACTGGGTCAAAAGAGATAAGGGAATAATCAATATCTGAATTACATTTGTTTTTCTTAGCAACACTAGAAAGAAGCGGACATTCTGGGTATTCGCCTAATTCGACAGAATGGATTATTGTACGGCTTAGAAAATCATTAGCCTTATTAATTTGATCGTTATTCTGGTATTCCGGACAATTTGCATATAATTCTAATACAAATTCATTTGCTTTTGAAACATTGCCCGTTTGTTGACCTGTTGCAGAGCTTGCTGAGAGCATTGTTGCAAAGGCAAGTATTGATTTTAGGAGAGTTTTCATTTATAGTAGTTTTGTGATGTGCTAATTTAATCAAAATGTTATTTCATTGAATATTTTATCAATATTATATGATAACACCATTAAAAACGAGACTTTTAAAAAAGGGTTGCCTTCTTTTTTATGCAAAAACACAATTATTTAGTTTCTTTGGATAAAATATATCTAAAGAAGCAGATGATGACTTTTTTTAAATCGAAGACAATGTTTCTTCCCCTTGCAATTTTATCTGGTATTTTAATGTTTTTGGGGTGGCCTACTTTTGGTCTTTTTCCATTATTATTCGTAGGTTTAGTTCCCTTATTTTATGCCTTAGAAAAATTAGAAGAAGGTTTTGGGAAATGGAAATTTCCACTTTTAATTCTAACCGTTTTTATGGCCCATTTTGTTTGGATTGGTGTTAGCCTGCGATGGGTGCATGTTACTTCTCCGAAAACTTATTATATCGCTATCACTTTAGAATCCTTGAGTATTGCTTTGGCGGTTCTGCCTTATTTCTTAATCAAGAAGCAACTTGGCAACAAAATGAAATGGGTTTTCTTCATAGTCGCTTGGATGGCCGTCGAATATTTTAATCAACACTGGATGATGGGTACACCTTATTTTGTATTGGGAAGTGGATTTGGAATGTATCCTCAGTTGATTCAACTATATGAGTTTATTGGAATAGAAGGTGGAACGCTATTTTTACTTTTGAGTAATGTTTTCTTTTTCACATTGATCAAAACGATAATTCAAAAAAAGGTCCAAAAAGCAAACATTATTGGGCTATCAATTGCATTGTTACCCTTTATTTTATCCTTGTTTTTTGACATGAGCGAAGAGAAGGAAAGCTCAAAAGACCGTATTCACATTGCTGCACTGCATACTTATCAAGAAACCTATTCACCAGAAACTCATAATCACCCTGAAAAAGTAGTCAATGGGCTCTACAACTTGTCGTCAAAAAGTGATTTAAATCAATTTGAATTAATCTGTTGGCCAGAAACAGTTATTTCCAATATGGGATGGTTGAATGGACTTATAAATGAAAATGCTTACAAGTCGCTTTATGCTAAATTGGATCAGCACAAGGATTTATCTATTTGCACAGGTGGTTATGGTTTTTCACTGGCAAAAGATGGTCCAAACGACCCATATTCCAAATTGGATGAAGCACGTGGATTTTATTTCCAAGCGCACAATGTGGCCGTAACAATTAATAAAACGGGAAGATGGCCCATTAGAAGTAAGGAAATTTTTATACCGTTTCAGGAGCGAATTCCCTTCTTAAAGGAAATGCCTTTTCTTAGAAATTTTGCAGATGTCGTAGGCGCAAATGAAACTGTCTCATATTATGAATACGGCGATAATTTACATAAAACATTGAAGGGGAATATATTCGTCCCCGTACTTTGTTTTGAAAGTATTTATCCAGTTAGAATGGCAGAAAATGCCAAGGATGCGAATTTTGTCACGATTCTAGCGAATGAATTTTGGAATAAAGATTTGAGTGGTTCGGACCAATACATGTTTAACCATATTGCCATCGCTATTCAAAGTAGAACGCCAATCATTCGAAGTTCAAACAGCGGAATATCAGTCATTATTGATCGAAGAGGAAATATTATTGAGAGCAGAAAGGGCAGTGATGTGGGGGTTATTTCTGCTGTTTTGAATAAGAAAACGGATCAAACATTTTACGAGAAAATAGCTGGCGTATTCTATGGATTATCAACCTTCTTGTTTTTTGGATTGATAGTTTTGGGACTTTTCATGAGATTTTTCAAATCCACGAAGAACGCTTAATCCTTTTTCAATACTTCTGGTCGTTTTTTCTTAAAGGCGTTTAAACGAGGAATAGAAACATTCTTCACATACCCATTTGTTGGATTGCGCATTTCGTAATCTTGATGATAATCTTCAGCCAAATAGAATGATTCGAAGGCGCTTACTTCGGTTGTTATTTTTGGGAATATTCCTGCGCTTAACAAACTAGTAATTTTCTCTTTTGCAATTTTTTGCTCATTGGCATTCATGTAAAAAATGGCTGATCTATATTGTGTGCCGCGATCTGCACCTTGTTGATTCTTCGTTGTTGGGTCATGTGAATCGAAAAACACATCGACTAATGTTGCATAATTTACTATCGTTGAATCGTAATAGATTTTTACGGTTTCTGCGTGACCTGTTTGACCCATAGAAACAGAAGCATAAGTCGGATTTTTTTCTTTACCGCCAGCGTAACCAGATACTACTTCATGAACACCATTAACTGATTGAAATATGGCTTCAACACACCAAAAACAACCACTGGCAAAATACGCAGTTTTCAACGTGTCCAATTGTGTGGAAACTAATTTTTTTTCTGCTTTGACAGTTGATTGTTGTGCAAAAAAATGCGTCGAAAATAAAATTAGGAAAAGTACAAGGTGTTGTTTCATAGTTGAGTAACAACGGAGTAACAACATTGTTTATTTTATAGTTCTTCTTTGGGATCATTCAAGTCCCCGCGAATTGCTCGGAAACGCTTTCTTGCTTCTTCAGAATACAAGCTACCTCTATAGTCAAAAAGTATTTTTTTATAATATTCGGCTGCTTTTTCCTTGTCGTTCAGATGTGTTTCATAAATATCCCCCAATTGAAAAACTGCATCATCTGCGAGAATATCTTCACCATGGTATTTTAGCAATTCCTCTAAGAAACGAATTGACTCCGACCAGTTGCCTTCTAACATCATGGCATCTGACTTTTTCAAAAGGATTTCATCGCCTAAAGAATGATAGGGATACGTAAGAATGATACTATCAAAAAGTGTAAATGCCTCTAAATACCGATGCTGTTCAACCAATAAATCTCCTTGGGCAAACCACATCATGGCTTGGTAATTACTATCTAATCCAAAATTATCCGTAATCATGATAGAAAGTTTCATGGCATCATTTGCAATTAACTTAGATGTCGATTCTTTTAATACATTCAGTTGTGATTGAGCAAAATCAAATTCTCCATCGTAGTAAAAAATACGTGCATTTTTAAATTTTGCTTCGTGACCAATGGTTTCAAATTTGAAGTCTTTTTCAACTTGCATATAGAATAATGAAGCTTCCCAAATATCCCCATGAAGGACATGAATATCCGCAAGTTTCATTTTTAGTTCTGCTTTTTGAATATCTGTTAATCCAGGTAAAAGCAATGCCTCTGTTAAATTGGTAATTGCTTGATCGGAAAGACTACCATAAAATGCCTGAATGTGACTCATTTCAAGAATCAATGGCAATGTCGCACGACTTTTACCCACTCGTTCAATTGTTCGATTGTATTCAGCGAGCGTTTGGGCAATTTCAGTTTTAGAAAAATTGCGTGTTGTTGTGACTTCTAAAAACCGAGTATTTAACAAAGCGTTTTCTGCTTGATAATAGTACATATTAGCATTTCCTAATCCAATAATATATTGAAAGGCTTTACGTGCAACACTATATTCTTTGTTTTCAACGCAAATTCTCCCAAGTTCAAAAACCCTTCTTCCTTGTTCGTCTAATCGCTTGTCCATCGCTTGAACTTGGGTTAGTGCTGCAGAAAAGTTCTTTTTTTGAATGAAAAGCCAAATGAGCATTTCAGCATATACGATTTGATCTGGTTTTTTTTGAACGCGATCTAACAATGCTTGTTTTAAAATTTCATATTCTTTCGAATCGGCACTACTTAAATCAAATTGTCTCGAAAGTAAATTTTGAATTGAGGTCGCATAGCCTGCATTAAAATCAATCAAGTCCAAATACTCATTAATCATTTTGTCGTTTTGACCTTGACTTCCGTACAACTCTGCAAACTGAATATTTAGAGGGTACGAAGATTTGAGCAACCTTCTTCCTTTTTCAAGGGTTTGAAGCGCTAAGTCATTTCGTCCTTTTCCTTTGAATGCTGTAAACAATGAAATAATTTGATTGGCATCAGGGTTCAAATCATCAATTAAATCATCGTATATTTTTTGACCTTTAGCAGGTTCATTATTATTTTCATAGAATTGTCCCAATAGAACAGGGTATTCTAAGTCGTTTCGATTAGCAGAAAGTTGTTTTTTGATTAGTTTTTCGGCCTCTTTAATATCATTGGCGCGATCGATGCATTCATAAAGTCGACTAAAATTTAATTTTGATGGATCTTTTTCGTACAACTTTTCGTAGTATGTGCGCGCTTTTTCAAATTCACCATTCACGTAATAGTGCTGAGCCAATTGCTGGTCAGTTTCTGTTTGAGCATGTGTCAATGTTACAAACAGTAAAAAGAGAAAAGATATGATTATTCGCATGGCGCTGTTTTGGCAAATAACATGCCTATTTTTTAATAGTTACGTTCTTTTTTTTTGTTGAGAAGCGACAAAGAGAAAGCATTCATTTCTGGATATAATCTATCAAAATCAGTCATTGTCTTTTCTTTTTCTACTACATAATCTGTCAAAAGCACTCTTAGCTGTTGCGTTTTTCCTTCTTCGAATGCAACGTAATCAGCGTATTTTTTGCGATCTCCATTACCGTTTTCAATGTCTTTTTTCAAATTAGTCAAGGCAACTTTTTGATCTTTAACACCCGTTTTAATAGTGTTAAATGTTGTTCCAAGTTTTGGGATTTTTCTTCTCATCAATTTAAAAGCATCCATTTTTTTACCTAGGGCCATATCAATAGTATCCGCATAATAATTGTTTTTTATACGAAGCTCTACAGTCATAGTTGCTACAGTAACGGCGGCAATTGTGTCAATTTCATTTGCTTCCAAAATCTGTTGAATACTATCTAACGATGATGACATGGTATCAATCGATGTCAACTGCTTGCTTTTTTTAAGATCACTGCATGAATAGAGTGAAAATAGAATACTAAGGACAAAAATCCATTTCATAGAGATAGTTTTTTTAAAAATAGCGAGAATTCGAAAGAACAAATAATTCTTTACGAAAATTAACAAAAAATCCCATTCGAAAGAACGGGATTTAGATCTTAATTGATACTGTCGAATCCAGTGAACTTTCTCAGTGCCTCTGGAATCAGAATACCATTTTCTGTTTGATGATTTTCCATTAAAGCTGCAACAATTCGTGGCAAGGCTAAAGCAGAACCATTCAAGGTATGACAAAGTTGATTTTTCTTGTCAGCTCCTTTGAAACGCAATTTTAAGCGGTTTGCTTGAAACGTATCAAAGCGCGAAACAGAGCTAACTTCTAACCATTTGTCTTGGGCAGCAGAATATACCTCGAAATCATACGTCATGGCAGAAGCAAATCCAGTATCTCCTCCACACAAACGCAGAATTCGGTATTGCAGACCAAGTTTATCTAAAAGACCTTTTACGTGTTCAATCATTTCTTCTAATGCTGCAGCAGTATTCGATGGATGTTCAATGCGCACAATTTCTACTTTATCAAATTGATGTAAACGATTTAAACCACGCACATCTTTACCATACGATCCAGCTTCTCGACGGAAACAAGGAGTGTAACCTGTCAATTTAATAGAGAAATCTTCAGAAGGCAGTATAACATCGCGGTATATATTTGTTAATGGAACCTCAGCCGTTGGAATCATATAAAAATCATCAACAGGCATGTAATACATTTGACCTTCCTTATCTGGAAGTTGACCAGTTCCATATGCACTAGCTTCATTCACCATCAAAGGGGGAATGAATTCCTCATAACCTGCTTTATCTGCTTCTTCAAGGAAAAACGAAATAAGTGCGCGTTGAAGTTTCGCTCCTTTACCGCGGTAGAATGGGAAACCAGCTCCAGTGACTTTTACTCCTAATTCAAAATCAATTAAATCATATTTTTTCGCTAGATCCCAGTGAGCCAATGCCTCAAAATTAAAAACAGGTGTTGTTCCCGCTTCAAATATAGTTTCGTTATCTAATTCGCTTTTACCAGCTTTTACCAATTGATTTGGAACATTCGGAAGCGTATAAAGTAATTGAGTGATTTCGTTTTCAAACTCATCAACTTTTGTTTTCAATGAAGCTTCCAATGCTTTCAGTTCAGTTGTTTTTTCTTTAGCTGAAGCTGCCTCTGCTTGTTTTCCTTGTTTAAATAACTCACCAATTTCTTTGGCAAGTTGATTTAATTCTGCGGATATAGTTTCTAATTCTGTCTTCGTATTTCTCCAGTTCTGGTCAGCAGAAAGAACCTTGTCTAAGGTTTCACTTGCATCAATATTTCTTTTTTTAAGACCTTCGATGATAGCGTTTCTTTCGGTGCGAATGCGCGTAATTTCTAGCATTTTAACTTATTTTTTGTGCGAATTTAATGATTCTTAAACAAATCAATTTAATTCAAGGGTGTTTTATTTGGTTTAGAAATATAGGAACAAAAAAAGGCGAGCATTTCTGCTCGCCTTTTCAAATTGTATATCAATTCAATTATGCTTCAGCAGCCTCAAAAGGAACTACTGATACAAACGAACGATTATCTTTTTTCTTACGGAATTCAACTAAACCATCTGTTAAAGCATACAAAGTATGATCTTTACCAATCCCAACGTTAGTTCCTGGGTGGTGTTGTGTTCCTCTTTGACGAATAATAATGTTTCCTGCAATTGCAGCTTGACCACCGAAGATTTTCACTCCTAGTCTCTTGCTATGCGATTCACGACCATTTTTCGAACTACCGACTCCTTTCTTATGTGCCATGTCTTAAATTTTTAATCCAACGAATTGGAAGTTTGAATTAAGCTTTGATCTCTTTAATCGTAATGGAAGTAAATCCTTGACGATGTCCGTTTCTCTTCTTGTAACCTTTTCTTCTCTTCTTTTTGAAGACGATCAATGTATCACCTTTAACGTGATCATTTACTTCTGCAGTCACCTTAGCTCCTGCTATAGCTGGGGCGCCAATATTAATCTTTCCTCC
>JBIIKG010000023.1:0-23282 GCA_044233275.1 Crocinitomicaceae bacterium
GGAGCAGGGAAGACCTCACTCTTGAAAATCATGGCGGGAAATTTAGAGCCCACAAGCGGTGATGTATGGTTTGAAGGGGTGAAAGTAAAAGGTCCAATTACTAAATTAATTCCCGGTCATCCCGAAGTATGTCTGGTAAACCAAGATTTTCAATTAGATAAATACCATACAACTGAAGAGAATATCAAAAATCCAATTCTCTATTTACCTGAAAAGGAACGAACTATTTTTCTAGAGGAATTGATTGATTTATTAGAGCTAGGATCTGTTCGCAATCAACAAGCAATTTCTTTATCTGGTGGTGAACAGCAGCGTTTGGCTATTGCTAGAGTTATTGCTATGGAGCCAAAAGTGATTTTGTTGGATGAACCATTTTCGCATTTGGATGGATTGTTGAGAAAAAAGTTGATTAACTATTTTCTTGAATTGAGAAGAATTCGAAAAACGAGTCTCGTTCTTGTTTCGCACGATGGAACAGAAGTATTAGGACTCTCAGACCGAATCTATTCAATGAAAAATGGCGTGATAACGAGAAAAGGAAATCCGCATAAATTTTATTACAAACCAAAAAGTTTAGAAGATGCTCGCTTATTTGGACCAATGAATTCGATTCGAGTTGGTGATAAGCGGGTGTTTTTTCGTCCAGATGAATTTGTATTGGATATACAGGATGGAGAAACAACGGTTGAACTTAAGTTTTTGTATTCTTCATTCACTGGTCCCGTTTATGAGAATTTTTTTCAAACGATTCAAGGAGAACCAGTCGTGCTTTTTAGTTTTAATTCATTAGAAAATGTCACAAAAATTGGAATCGAGCACAAAAATTAGAAAACTGACTTGGAGTGAATTTGCTAATCTTTTCAAACTAACTTTTAAAGAGTTTTTCGCAGTAAAAGGATTGCACCATGGTGCGGCAATGGCCTATTATGCACTTTTTGCGCTGGTTCCATTGCTTTATTTGGCCATTTCTGTCTTTGGACGTGTGATTGGTCAAGAGCAAATGAGTGAGATTGTTGGTGGATTACTTAGGGAAAAGGTTGGGATTCAAGATGTTCAAGGAATTTTGGATTTCTTGAATACGATGGAGGTGGATAAAGGGAATTTTATGAAAGAAATTATTGGTTTTCTAACCTTACTCGTAATGAGTTCGGCAATATTGGTTTCTATGAAAACAAGCATTAATAAATTCATGGGTATTATTCCTCAATTTACTGTGCGAAAAGAATTGTTTCATGGATTACTGTTTCGTTTGATTTCGTTAGCCCTTATTGGTTTGTTTACAATGGTTATCATTATTATTTATTTTGCCCAATCAATTGCTGTTTCCATTGGTGATAAATGGTTTGAGGAGATGGAAACGGTGCATTGGATCTATCAAAACCTTTCAAGTGATGCGTTTTCTATCTTGACAAATTTTATCATTTTTACATTTGTTTTCCGCTATGTTCATGATGGAATTGTGCGCTGGAAATTCGCTTTTGCAGGTGCAATTGTTACAGCTGTATTGCTTTATTTAGGACAATTGTTAATTCATTATTATGTAATGAATTATTTCTTTGCTGCAAATGCTGGAATTGCTGGGTCGCTAATGGTGATAATGATTTGGATCTTTTATTCTTCTCAAATAATATTCTTTGGTGCTAAATTCGTTGCTGTGTATGCACACCTAGTTCAAATTCCAATTGTTTTTCGACACAGATGATTCATGGTTTTGTCCTCTAATTAATCAATTGATTAATATTCTGTCATTTATTTGTTTATATTTTAAGAATTTATATCTTTGAAAAAAAATCGAGAGATGGAAATCGGAAATAATCTAAAATTACTGCGTAAGCGATTAAAGCGTTCTCAAGAAGAGGTTGCTCAAGAACTTAATTTGACAAGGTCAACTTACAGTGGATATGAGAATGGGGTGGCACAGCCAAATTTAGATGCTCTAGTGGCTTTTAGTGAATTTTATAAGGTTTCTATTGATGAATTAGTTAAAAAGGATTTTGAGACCTTCTCTGAAGCAGATTGGCAGCGTATTGATCAAGGTTTGTATACAGACGTAAAAGGGCAAAAGTTGCGTGTCTTAACGTCAATGGTAAACAGCGATGATGAGGAAATGATTGAATTGGTTCCTCTTAAAGCAAGCGCAGGATATGCCTCTGGTTACGCAGATCCAGATTATTTGAAAGTTCTTCCAACGTTTTATCTTCCATTTCTTTCAAAAAACAAAAAATACCGTTCATTTCCAATTCAAGGAGATTCGATGCCACCAGTTGTGGAGGGTTCATATGTCGTTGCTGAATATATCCAAAATTGGATGACAATTCGTTCTGGATCGCCATGTATTGTGGTGACAAAAGATGAAGGAATTGTATTTAAAGTGGTGCATAACTTATTGGATACGAGTCAGTCATTTCAGTTGTGTTCAACAAATACTTTCTATAAACCATATTTGGTTCATGCAAATAATATTCTAGAAATGTGGAAATTTGTGAACTACATTTCACCTGAATTGCCAGACATTCGAATGGACGATCAACACTTGAGCAAATCAATTCAAGATCTTCAAAAAGAAGTATTTGAGTTGAAAGAAAATATGCGCAAATCTTAAGATGATTGAATGAACTAGCGATTTGCTAATGTTTCAAATCGAATTTTCCGTCGTTCTCAAGAATCAATTCTGCCAATAATAATTCACGTAAAGCTTGTTTGAAAATTTCTTCCGGTACAGCTGAATACTTTTTACAATCAGCATATGTTCTTGTTAGTTTTAAATAATCTAACAGCCTGATTTTCGTCTCTTCAAGGGCATTAGGAATCAAATCTTTTGATAGACAAACATCACATGATCCGCACGTTTCAGATTCTTGGCCGAAATATCTTAGTAATTGTACGTTTCTGCATTCGTTTTCTGTCAAATAACTCAAAGCAGCTTCAAGTTTTGTTTCTGCGAACTTTTTTCTATTGGCATAAACATCAGGTGCAATTGACAAATAATCATCGGGTAAACGCTCATGCAGTAATGTTACAGATGGAAGTGAGGATTTCCAGGAAACTTCAATTATACCGTACTTTTCGAGTTCTTTTATCTGTTTCTCTAATTCACTTGAGTTGATTGAAAGCCGTTTGCAAAACTCATTTTCATTTACCTCGTAATATTGTTCAAATATACCTGAGTAACTTCTTGAAAGTAAAGTGGTTAATCCGATAAATTTTTCGTGCTTTATTTGGAAATTATACAATTCTCTATTTCCAACTGTGTATTTAATTTTTGTTGGATGAAATACTCCATCTGTGAAAGATAGGTCATTGTTCAATTCTAAGATTTTGAAACTGTTATACGTTTCCAAGATATCGAGATTGAATGCTTCGCACAACTTTTTAATTTCAAAATTATAGGTTTCGTCTTTCCCTGATCCAATTGCAATCTTCAAAAAATTACATAAAGCGCGATAGGTCAATTTGACTTTTTCTATCGGTGGAAATTTCATTTCGAAACGTTGACGCAAATCATCTAAATCTGCTTTTTCCCAATAAACAATGGCTTTCGAATTCTCTCCATCGCGGCCAGCTCTTCCTGCCTCTTGAAAATATGCTTCTAAGCTTGGTGGAAATTCATAATGCAACACATACCTAACATTTGGTTTGTCAATCCCCATTCCAAAGGCATTAGTCGCCACCATTACTAATGTTTTAGTTGACATCCAGTTATTTAACATGGTTTCTCGGTCTTCTTTCGACATGCCACCATGGTACACACCTACACTAATGTGATTCGCATGTAAAATCCGCGCAATATCCTTAACACTTTTTCGGGTTTGACAATAAATAATCCCACAGTCTGCAGAATTAGATTTACAATGATCGAGGATTTTAGATAGTTTATTTTCAGATAAATAGGCTTCGTAACTTAGATTCTTTCTTTCAAATGATGCTTCGTGTAATTTCGGCTTTTTTAATTGAAGTTGTTTGATAATATCTTCCCGAACAACTTCTGTTGCCGTTGCGGTAAGTGCAATAATTGGTACATCTGGATGAAGTCTTCGCAAGTTTGCAATTTCTAGGAAGGAAGGTCTAAAGTCATGCCCCCATTCTGAGATACAATGTGCCTCATCGACAACAATCAGTCCGACGTTCATTAATTTGAATCGTTCTTGAAAGAGTTTAGAACAAATACGTTCTGGGGAAGTGTACAAAAATTCAATCCCACCAAAACGAGCATTATCAAGTGTGATATCGATTTCACGATAGCTCATGCCGCTTACAATTGCCTTAGCTTTGATTCCTCGTTTTTCGAGATTCGAAACTTGATCTTGCATCAACGCAATTAAGGGAGAAATAACAATTGTAATTCCTTCTCGTGCTATACCAGGGACTTGAAAACAAATCGATTTTCCGCCGCCTGTTGGAAGTAAAGCCAATACATCAAAACCATAAATGGAATCGTCTACAATCGTTTCCTGAAGTGGTCTGAATTGTTCAAACCCCCAGTATTGTTTTAATATTTCTCTACTTTTTTCCATGTTTCAATAGCACAACAAAAATAAGCAAATTAAATTCCTTGAAACGCTTCCAAAAATTTGATGAATCCGTCTATTTTACTTAAATTTGGACTTCATTTTTACAGCATGTTACAAGAAACACATAACATCAAGGTTACAAAAACAACAAATTCTCACTTTAATCAAGTGGATTGGGAAAACTTACCATTTGGTAAAATATTTTCAGATCACATGCTGGTGATGGATTATAAGGATGGTCAATGGCAACAACCTGAAATTTTGCCTTTCGGCAATATAAGTATACACCCAGCTACTTCTGCAATTCATTACGGTCAATCGATTTTTGAAGGAATGAAAGCAAATAGGGCAGAAAATGGTGATGTATTTGTTTTTCGTCCAGACATGAATGCTAAACGTTTTCAAGAGTCTTGCGAGCGTATGTGTATGCCTGTAATTCCAGAAGATTTATTCATTGAGTTAGTGCGTAAAATGGTTGAAGTTGATAGCAATTGGATTCCAAATAAAGAAGGTTATTCATTGTATATTCGTCCGTTTTTATTCGCTACAGATGAATTCGTTGGTATTCGTCCATCTGAAACATATAAATTTATCATCTTCACTTGTCCCGTTGGAGCGTACTATTCTGAGCCTGTAAATGTGAAAATCGAAGAGTTTTACACGAGAGCATCAATTGGTGGTGTGGGAAGAGCGAAAACTGCAGGAAACTATGGCGCATCTTTGTACCCGGCGAAACAAGGTCAAATGAAAGGGTTTCATCAGTTGGTTTGGACCGATGGAAAAGAACATAAGTACATTGAAGAATCAGGAACAATGAATATTGTTTTTGTGATTGATGGAAAAATCATTACACCTTCTGAAGATGCAGATACAATTTTACGTGGTGTTACTAAACGGTCTGTCGTTGAAGTAGCTCAATCATGGGGCATTCCAGTTGAAGAACGCCGTGTAAGTGTTGAAGAGATCATCACGGCTATTCGTGAAGGAAAATTACAGGATGCTTTTGGAGCTGGAACTGCAGCAACAATTGCGCACATTGCAAAAATTGGATTCCGAGATGAGGTGTTTGAATTGCCTCCAATAGAAGGAAGAGAAATTTCAACTAAAATCAAGAACTTTATTGACGATATGAAATCAGGGAAGGTAGAAGATACTTTCGGTTGGTGTTACAAAGTATAAAAGTGAAAAGGCTTCTTAATTGAAGCCTTTTTTATGGAATGATACTTTTGCTGCATCTTTCCTAAAAAAAGACATATGCTCAAACGGATATTTTTTCTGGTCGCTTTCACGAATCTTTCTATGCACTTGTTCGCCCAAGCGGATACTGTGTTGATTATTGTTGAATTAACTGATAAGGAATACAAAGAACCTTTGCAAAACGTTAATGGGACTTTTAATTACGGTGTAAAAGGAAAAATTTTACGTTCCAATTCGAAAGGTCAAATCGCATTTTATTCACCTGTCAACGAAACAATCTCCTATAGTCTTAATCACCCACTTTACGAATCGAAATCAGGAATTAAGAAAGTAGGTGCGCTAGATTTTGGTGATACACTCATGGTTCGAATTGAATTAACATCTATAAAACGACAAGATGTCAAAGAAGTGGTGGTGAAAGCGCCTGGTATTCCAGATACTGTGTATAGTTCAAAAAGATTGAGTGTTGCAGATTTTGAAGTTCAACGAAATGGTGATTTAGTTCTATTGGTTTACCCTAAGAATCTCAAAAAGGGTAGCGAACTCCTTCTATATAATGGAATTGATGTAATAAACTCTTTTGCAGTTCCAGGAACAGCTGAGGAAATCATACGCGATTATCGCGGAAATGCGCATGTTGTGTGTGCCGATAATGTATACGGAATACACGTGAATCAGCATAAGATCGGAATTGCGACAATTGAAAAGCCTTATTATTTAAAGTATATCGCTCCAATTGTTGATACGAATCACACGAAGATGTACTTCTCGAATTTTAATAAAGATTACCCCGAGTTTTCCTATTTCTCTTTCGATCAATTGGATTCGACCTATTCGAAAATTATCAATATAAAAGATGATTTAATGATGGAACTGTATCGATCTGAATACAAATGGGCAGAT
Organism: Crocinitomicaceae bacterium; assembly: GCA_044233275.1. Lineage (GTDB taxonomy): Bacteria > Bacteroidota > Bacteroidia > Flavobacteriales_D > Crocinitomicaceae > M0103. Next base: position 6,612 of record JBIIKG010000023.1, read on the forward strand.
GTTCGAACAAAACTTTGGGCTAAAAACCTAGAATTGGAAACGGGTATTGATGCTGAAGTATATGTGGGGGCGAATTATTTCACACAATCACTCTATTACAAGGAATTGTATGCGCCCTTGTTTCATCGCAACGATAGTTTATTTGTTTTTGATTATTACGACGACAAGTTGTTTACATTCGATGCTGCTGGAAATAAACTTGATAGCATTTCCATTTATCATCACTATCATCCGAAATCAACGGGTTGGAAAAAACAACTCTTACAAGATCAAGTAACTGGACAAGTCTATGCCGTTTATGACAAAGCTGGATTCACCTATTTAGGACGAGTAGATACAAAAACCGGTGAAATAGCTGAAAAAGTTCGCTTAGAATTCCGTTATATCGATAAAATCAGCATCCACAATAATTTCATTTATTACGTCTATCGTCCGTATGAATCTGTTCAAAAGAAATTCTTGTACAAGGAGCGATTACCTTATGATTATGAAGTTTCTATACTTCCTTACGGCAATGAAATCTCAAATGAAATGGGAAAATGATCTGAATAGCCTCCTAGGTATTTCGATCCAGCATACGTTCTAAACGGAACAATTGACCCTTTGTATTCTTCCAATAAGAAATCGTATGAATGAATACAGCCTGAATTTTCAATTACACTAAATCCTTTTTTAGAGTTGAGGCCTTTTGAAACCAACATGTGATCTAATACATCCCATTCGCCTTTGTAATTGTAACTCCCTCCAAATTCTCCCGAAATAGCTGTAATTTGAGGATTCAATTTTTCAGCAACTAATTGTGGAGCTTTATCTCGTGGGTGATCGTTTAAGTCACCCATAAAAATGATTTTTGCTTGATTATTTACTACCAAAACTGAATCGATGAAAACGCGCGCTCTTGTTGCTGCAGCGATTCTGTTTGCTTCACTTTCAACCTGACCACCACTTCTGCTTGGCCAATGATTCACCATAGCAATAAGTGTGTCTTTTTCTAATGCGAACTTAGCCCAAAGAATATCTCTCGTGGGATGTGTCTCATCTGTTGGAAGTTTGAAACGCAAATAGCCTGATTGAACTAAGGTAATGCTGGAACTATCATAAGCCAAAGCAACATCAATTCCTCTTGCATCAGCGCTTTCATAATGAACTAAACCATAGTCATTGATCTTCGCTGAGTTGCGCAAAACATCTCGAACAACATTAGCATTTTCAATTTCACAAAATCCAATCATCAAGGGGTTTTCCCACTGATCAATCACTTGGTTAATGTGATTCAATTTCTCCTTGTATCGTTCTGAACTCCAAGAATTTTTTCCAGTAGGCAAGAATTCAGCATCGTCGTTCACTCCATCAATTGTATCAAATAAATTTTCAACATTGTAAAATCCAATTTGACGAATGTTCTTTTCAGTTGCACATTGCGTGAAAAGAAGCAACAACACTAGGGACGATAAATAGATTGTAATTTTCATGCGGTAAATTTACGGAAGATTGTCAGTTAAAAGGATGCAGCTAGATTAATTATTTATGAATTGATAAGCCACTTCCGAGCTATTGGTCCTTCGCAAAATAAAAGATCTAATATCGATAGATTCGTAGAGAAGTGATTCGAATCCCTAAATACTTGAATGTACTTTTTCATTTCGATTGGAGATTCAAAATCAACCATGCGAAAATCTATTCGTTCATTGTTTGTTTCATAAGATTCTGTGCGACCTAATGCTAGATTAATGTCCAACAATTGAAATATTTCTTGTGTAATTCGTTCATTATATTTCAGCAGATTTGTTTCATCTTGAAATATCAACTGTTTTATTTCTTGATCGTATTCTTCAAAAAATGGTGCATTGGCATAGGCACTTTCGATAGATCGCCAATGTATTTTTTTCCAAGGATCTGTCTCACTCAACATTACGTCCTCCATCAAAGTTTTGGAACCATATGGACGAATCACTGGAATAGATAATTGCTGTATTCCGTTAGCACCTACAATTGAACAACGTGTTCTAATCGTTTGCTTTACGAAATGTTCTTTCCCCTCAATAATTGGAGACGTTGCCTTTGCTAATTCTGCGAAGTAAGCAATATTTCCAAAATACGCTGTCGGGAAGACGGCAAGTGCCATTTACTTAATAAGTTTAAACAATCGTTCCCAACGGATTCCAGCATATGCACTTTTTGAGAACCAAACTAATGAAGCGCGACCAACCACGTGATCTTCAGGTACAAATCCCCAAACACGTGAATCGGCTGAATTGTAGCGATTATCTCCCATTAACCAATAGTAATTCATAGCAAATGTATACTTCGAAGTTTTCTTGCCATCAATATAAATTCCATCAGCTTTTTCAACTAACGAGTGACCTTCATACGCACTAATAATGCGACGGTACCAGGCAATATTGTTCTTACTTATTGTTATAGTTTGTCCTTTTCGTGGAATTTGGAATTTGGTAAAATCAGTAGTCGTATTGTTGATGTACAAATCTTTCGGGAACATATTCAAGTTGTTCATGAAATCCAATGGCGTTGGCTTGTATAATTTGTTGTCAGCATATTGATCATCTATTTCCACCTCAAATAAAGCTGTTGGAAAAGCGCGCATTAGTTTGCCTTTTTCTGTTGCCGTTAAGTTCATTTTGTAGGTTTGACCTCCGTCTTCAGAATAATAATCAGAGCGCTCAATTTCTAATCCGAAACGCTCTTTCATAGTTGCTTCGCTTGGCAACAAGATATTACTCACATCATAGCGTAAATTTTGTTCAGGAGCAACGTTTGCTTTCTTACCATTTACATAGAGCACTGATTTTTTGATTTCCATCCAGTCTCCCGGCAATCCAACACAACGTTTGATGTAATTTTCTCGTTTGTCGACAGGGCGATAGACTAAACCATAATGTTCAATAATACGTCCTTCGCTATTGTCCATTGCAATTTTATCTTCAGCTAGCATCTTACGTGCTTTTTTCTTCCATGCCTCAATGTCTTTTACAAATCCCTGTGCTTTCTCATTTAAGACTCGATAAGAAGCCTGATTATTCGCAAAGTTTTGCAATGCTAGTTCGTCGTATTGCTGTGTAGGATTACTTTTTCGAATACTATCTGAAATTTGAAAAGCTAGATTGTTTACTTGAACATCAAATTGTTTCATGTATAAGCGTTTCGCTTCATTGATTACAATTCCGTGGTAATCATGCCCCATTAAGCCATTTGGCATGCGTGGATCATAAACTGCAGTATCACCAGACGGATAATTGAAAACCACTACATCATAACGATTTACACCACCAAAACCTGGTAATCGTGTATAAGATCCTTTCTCCAATGTTGTATAAGATTTAATGTTCACCCATGGAACCGTATTGTGAACAAGAGGGTAGGAGAGCGGTGTAACTGGAACTTTCGGTCCATAAGCCAACTTATTAACGAACAAGAAGTCGCCAACTAACAATGTTTTTTCCATTGATCCAGTCGGGATTTGGAAAGGCTCAAAAACATACGTTCGAATAATACTAGCTGCCACCAATGCAAAAAGAATTGAGTCTCCCCATTCTTTTATTTTGGATTTTTTCCCTGGTTTTTCTCTAGAAACTAATCCCAATGCTAGAGCGACAACGTGACCAAGTACTGGTAATGTCAAAAACAAAACTAAATGATCACCCCAAAGTCTAATTTCTGTCTCGCGCGTATTTGCCCAATTCGTTTCTGGAAGAAAATCTTGTTTTGAAGAAGCAATTTTGTAAAAAAGTATGTAGGGAAAAAAGATTCCTTGAACGGTGTCAAGTAGTGTAAAATATCCAAAACGTCTTATGTAGCTTACGTTTAAGGCTGACCACATCACTAAATGCACCCCGGGGAACAATAACAAAAAGGACCAAAAAGGTTTATTGCACATGATTTTGAAGGCCACAAAATAGTTGTATCCGGGAATTAGCGCTTCCCACGATTGGCGACCTGCTTGTTCAAAACTCTTCCACCACATTGAAACATACGGGTGAACTAATAGGAATAGGTAAAATAATAAAATACTCATCAGTTAGTTAGATTTAAAACGTCGTTCATAGTGAAAATTCCTTTTTTGCCATATAGCCATTCTGCTGCTATGACAGCTCCAAGCGCAAATCCTTTACGATTATGTGCTTGGTGTGTCATCGAAATCGTATCAATTTCAGATGAATATGTTACAGTATGTGTACCTGGGACTTCTGGTAAACGGTGCGAAGTAATTCCCAATTGTCCTTCGGTCGTATGTGGTTCTTTTTCTTCGCCAAGTACCCAAGAGAAATAATCTGGATTATTTTGCATAATACCATCTGCAATGGTAATAGCTGTTCCGCTTGGAGCGTCTAATTTTTGTAGATGATGAATTTCTTCAATACATGCTTTGTAGTCAGATTTACCAGCCATTAATTGCGCCAGTCTTTTATTGATTTCAAAGAAAATATTAACTCCAATACTGAAATTACTGGCATGTAATAAACTTCCGTTGTTTGAAGAAACCATATTTTCCACTTCAGGCAAACGTTCTAGCCAAGCAGTTGTTCCAACAACGACAGGAATTGAACGCTCTATGCAATATTGAATATGGTCAACTGCTAATTCAGGTTGTGTAAATTCAATTGCAACATCAATAGGCAATTCCGCAAGTTTAGAGATAGCATATTCTTTGTTTACTTTGGCTACAATAGTATGTCCGCGTTCAAGCGCAATTTGTTCAATTGCTTTGCCCATTTTACCGTAACCTATCAATGCTATGTTCATTTCTAACAAAAATAAAATAATCGCAAACTTGCGAGGCGAATTTAACGAAAATTAAGGGATAATAACAAACCAGGATTGCGATTGTAAAGCACGGTTGGTCGAACATTCAACGTAAGATCCTTTGAAATATCAAAACGAACAAAATGTGCTTCAACTCCTGCATCAGCAATTTGAAGTAAATAAATCGCCCCCACTGCAAGAATCGACAAGTCGCGACGATCCAAATGTTGATTGTATAATGTCAGCACACCAAAATCATCGTAATCTACCCAGTCGGGATTTAAAGCGTTTCCTTCTTGACGGTTCGAATATTCCGTTTTTAAGGATTTTTGAAGAAGTTGATTTTTAACGAGAAAATATCCAGTAGATCCAAGTCCAGCGTATATCAAAGGTACTTTCCAATATGCTTTTTTCTTGCCCTTTGGCATTGCAATATGGTTGTAAACTTGACCTGATCCCGGAATTATTGCAGAAAAAATCATTGCCTTTTTCACCGAATGAACGGTATCATTAGGAATAGAAGTTGAATCAACCTGTGCGAAGAAACAAGTAGAAAAAAAAATAAAGATGAATGCGACTTTAAAGCCTTTCATTATTTATTCAGTAACTGAATAATGCGATTCAAGTCTACCTCAGAGTTAAAGTTAACAATGATTTTACCACTTCCGCCATTTGATTTTTTAATTTCAATTTTAGCAGAAAGCTTGTCACCTAAATGTTCTTTGAATACAAATTGTTTATCCGAAATTTCGGCACCTGATTTCGATTTTTCTTTCGGATTAGCTTGCGCATCGCGAGGCTCAACATATCCTTCGCGAACCAATGCTTCGGCATCACGAACAGAAAGTCCATCCTCCACAATACGAGCGTAAATTGCAAGCTGCAACGCTTCATCACCAACAGATACCAAGGCACGTGCATGACCCATCGAAATTACATTGTCACGAACAGCAGCTTGAATATCCGCAGGAAGTTTTAACAAACGTAAGTGATTGGTGATACTAGATCGTGACTTAGCAATTTTCTGACTTAATTGATCCTGTGTCAATGAACATTCTTCAATCAAACGGGAGTAAGAAAGTGCAACTTCAATCGAATTTAAGTCCTCTCGCTGGATGTTTTCAACCAATGCCATTTCTAACATTGTCTGGTCATTTGCCACTCGAATATATGCAGGAACTTCTTTTAATCCAGCTAATTGAGAAGCGCGAAAACGTCTTTCACCTGAAATTAATTGGTATTTATCACGACCTAATTTACGAACCGTTAATGGTTGAATAATTCCGTGAATAGAAATTGATTGACTCAATTCTTCTAATGCACTTTTTTCAAAGTTTGTTCGCGGGTTGAATGGATTTGCCTCGATGCTATCAATGGATAACATAGATACAGAACCAACAACTCCAGCATTTGAAGATTTTGAAGTAATGTCTGTTTCAGTATTTTCAAGTAAGGCACTTAAACCTTTTCCCAGTGGTGGACGCTTTTTTGTATTAGAGCTCATCGTTAAACTGAATTATTTTATCGTCGTTGCCGATTTTTGTAGAATTGTTCTTTTGTAAAACTTCACGTGTAAAGTTAAGGTAATTGATCGAACCCTTGCTTGCAGCATCGTGCATCACAATGGTTTCACCATAACTTGGAGCTTCACCTAATTTTGTATTTCTGTGAATGACAGTGTCAAAAACCAATTCCTGAAAATGAGTTTTAACTTCTTCTACAACCTGATTTGCAAGTCGCAAACGCGTGTCATACATCGTTAGCAAAATGCCTTCGATTTCTAGATTTTGATTTAATCGTCCTTGAACAATTTTAATCGTATTCAATAATTTCCCTAATCCTTCCAAAGCAAAATACTCGCATTGAACCGGAATCATCACTGAATCAGCTGCAGTTAAAGCATTAACAGTAATTAATCCCAATGATGGTGAACAGTCAATAATGATGAAATCATACTGGTCGCGGATTTTTTCCAAGGCCATTTTCAACATGTGTTCGCGATTTGGAAGATTAATCATCTCCAATTCAGCTCCAACTAAATCAATATGGGAAGGAAGAATATCTAAATTAGGATTGCCTGTATGGATAATTAATTCCGCTGGATTAACTTCATTGATCAAACAATCATAAATGTTTCTTGTGCTTTTTGGATCTAAACCAACACCTGATGTGGCATTCGCTTGTGGGTCAGCATCTACAATCAGTGTTTTGTATTCCAACACACCTAAACAACCACCCAAATTAATGGCTGTGGTAGTCTTTCCAACCCCTCCTTTCTGATTTGCAATTGCAATAATTTTTCCCATTCCAACAGTTTTGAACGGTAAAGATACGATATGAACTAGTGGAAAAGAAAGAAACTTTTCCTAAATTATCAACGATTGATTTGTTAAAACAAATCAAGGCAATAAAGTGTATTTAATTTCGATTTACAGATCTTCAAAAGACACAGTAGAATAGCTTTCTACATCGCTGTCCTCTGAAACATATTCTCCAGTTGCACGAAGATCATCTATTTTTGTCAAGACATCCTCTAAACCATCTCTGAATTTTTCGAAGTCTTCCTTGTAAAGAAAAATCTTGTGTTTTTGGTAGTTGTCGCGACCATCATCATTGAATGTTTTTTTACTTTCAGTCAATGTAATGTATAGGTCATTCCCTTTTGTAGCCTTAACGTCAAAGAAATAAGTCCTTTTCCCCGCTCTGACAACTTTTGAGTATACTTCATTGTTTTTGTCGTTTTCCATAGCCTTTGATCATATTTAGGTTGAAACAAAAATGGTATTAATTTTCACCAAATGCAAATCGATTTACTAATTAATCAAGCTGCTCTGTCAGTTGTTTCGCATAAATGGATGCGTATTGTCCGTTCAAAGCCATTAAATCAGCATGAGAACCTTCTTCTACTTTTTCTCCATTATCTATTAAAATTAACTTATCCGCATTACGAAGTGAAGAAATTCGATGGCTTACAATTAATGTTGTTTTTTGATCGATATCTGTTTTTAAGTTTCCTAAAATAATTTCTTCTGTCTGAGTGTCAACTGCTGATAAACAATCATCCAGTAAAAGCAACTTTGGATTGCGAATCAATGCACGCGCAATACTCACGCGTTGTTTCTGTCCACCGCTCAAGTTTACGCCGCGTTCACCTAATAAAGTGTCAAATTTATCGGGAAATTGTTCTATATTGTGCAGCACATAAGCCTTGCGAGCAACATCCTCGATTAATTCTTGAGAAGCAATTCCGTCGCTTGTTCCAAATTTAATATTATTGCCTATCGTATCTGAAAAAAGGAAAACCTCTTGCGGTACAATTCCAGCTTGTCTTCTAAATGCATCTAAATTGATGTCTTTTAGATTTACTCCATCAATTAAAATCTCACCACTATCTGGATCAATATTGCGCATCAATAAATTAAGAATGGTCGACTTACCGCTACCGGTGTGACCAATGATTGCCAATGTATTGTTTGGTTTGATTTCAAAACTGAGGTTTTTTATGGCAATAATTCCTGAATTTGGATAAACATAAGTGACATTTTTGAATTCAATATTTCCCTTGAAATTAAACTCACTTTCCTTCTTAATATTAACAATGTTCGGTTTGATTTTTAAAAATTGATTGATACGTTCTTGGGAAGCGGCAGCCCTTTGGTTAATGGATGTAACCCAGCCAACACTCGCAAAAGGCCAAGTCAACTTATTCACAAAGAAAATGATGGCAACAATTCCACCCGGAGTAATTGAACCATCATAACTCATAAGTCCACCCAAATAAATTGTCAAAACGGTACTCAAGCCAATTAAGAAAACAATGGTTGGCATAAATAAGGAGTTAACCATAACCAATCGCATATTTTTTGATTTGTAGTTATCAGCTGATTTGTTGAATTTATTGTGCAATTCTTTTTCGCGGCTGTAGGCTTTTACAACGCGAATTCCAGAGAACGTTTCTTGGGCAAGTGTTGACATGAATGATTGTTCAACTTGAACATCTTTACTCAAGCTGTTCATTTTTGATGATACTTTATAAATCAGAAATGACATTAGTGGAAGTGGTAGCAATACGAAGAGTGTTAACGAAGGACTAATTTTTACCATTTGATAAATAACCAAGGCTGATAGAGCAACGAGGTTGATGGTATACATTATTCCTGGGCCTAAGTACATGCGCACTTGACTTACATCTTCAGAAATTCGGTTCATCAAATCACCTGTAGAATTTTGCTTGTAAAATCCGTAATCCAACCGCTGATATTGGTCGTAAATTTCATTTTTCAAGTCATATTCAATCAGACGTGACATGACAATGATGGTTTGGCGTGTCAAAAACAAAAAGAAACCACTGCAAATGGAAAGGAACATATAAAGTCCACCCAACTTTAAAGCCATAATGAGTGTGCCATCGGGTGTCGTTACGACAACTGTGTTCATGAATTGATCGACTGCATCCTTTACGAAAATAGGCATTCTCACACCAAAATAATTAGAAATGACAATGAAAAGGGTGCCTAAAAGCAAGCGCCATTTATATTTTATGAAATATTTGTTGAGATAGCTCAGTGACTTCATCCGATAATTTCCTATTTTTGCATCCACATTTGCATAGCGTTGCAAAAGTAGACATTTCAACTTGAAATAAGTTTATAACACATACCGTATAAATATGTTTGAGGTAAAAAACATCGAGGACACGAATCTCGCAGAAAACCCAGTTATTGCTCAGATGAGCAAATACGACCACGAACAGTTACTTTTCTGTAACGACAATGCTACAGGCTTGAAAGCTATAATAGCAGTTCACAACACCGTTTTAGGACCAGCACTTGGAGGCACACGTATGTGGGCGTACAATAATGAAATGGAAGCATTGACCGACGTTTTGCGTTTGTCACGCGGTATGACTTATAAAAATTCTATTTCTGGGTTAAATTTAGGAGGTGGAAAGGCCGTAATTATCGGTGATGCTCGTACGATGAAGAATGAGGCTTTAATGCGTCGATTTGGTAAATTTGTTAATAGCTTAGCTGGAAAATACATTACTGCTGAAGACGTGGGTATCTCTACTGCCGATATGGTATATGTGAACATGGAAACGAATCACGTTGTTGGTTTGCCAGGAAAAAGTGGTGATCCATCTCCAGTTACGGCACATGGAGTATATGTAGGAATGAAAGCTTGTGCGAAGGAACAATTTGGTTCTGATTCATTGACAGGAAAGAAAATTGCGGTTCAGGGTGTTGGTCACGTTGGTGAATACTTAGTAGCTGCTTTGGCGAAAGAACATGCTGAAATATATATTACTGATATTCATGAACCAACTTTAAAAAGAGTTGCGCAGGAATACGGTGCACATATTGTTGGTTTGGATGAAATCTATGACATTGACATGGATATTTATGCGCCGTGTGCTTTAGGAGCAACAGTTAACGACGAAACGCTTTCTCGTTTAAAGTGTTCAATTATTGCTGGTGCTGCAAATAATCAATTGAAATTAGAAGATGTTCACGGTCGCGCTGTGATGGAAAAAGGAATTATTTATGCTCCTGATTTCGCACTGAATGCTGGCGGTGTAATCAATTGTTATTCAGAAGTGAAAGGTTTGTCGGGCCAGTGGGCAATGGACAAAGCAGAAGATATTTACCATACGATTAGCAATATTGTTAAGCGTTCTGCAACTGAGAATATTCCAACTTATCAGATTGCAAACAAAATGGCAGAAGAGAGAATTGATGCGATTGGAAAAGTAAAATTGCCGTTGTAATAATAGAGGATGCTAAACAGAAGACATTTACGAATTAAAGTTTTACAGGCGCTTTACGCTTATTTTCAATCGAATGACGAAAATTATCGTCACACTGAAAATGAATTAATGCAGTCCGTAGAGCGCATTTATGATTTATACATTTCCTACATTCTTACATTCCCTGAATTGAAAGGTTTGGCAGAACATAGAATGGATGAAAGCAAGAAAAAAATGCGACCAACAGAAGAGGATTTAAATCCAAACTTAAAGTTTGTCGACAATAAATTGATTGTGCTTATCGAGGAAAGTAAAGAGTTACGCCGAATTTCAGAGGAGCGTAAAGTGAATTGGGTAGGAGATGAGCACCAAGAAATGTTACGCAAGATTTTGTTGACAATACGCGAAAGTGAAGTGTATATTCAACACATGAACGATGAAGCGCGTGACTTTGAATCAGACAAAATGTTTGTGTTGGATCTGTTTAAAGCTGAAATTGCGAATTCAGAAATCTTCTACAATTACTTAGAAGAAAAGAGTATTCATTGGATGGATGATATCGATTTGACGTGCTCAATGGTCTTAAAAACATTAAAGCAAGCGGTTGAAGGTGAAAAATTGGAAATTCTTCCTTTGTATAAACCTAATGATGATGAGCAAGAATTTATTCGTGAGTTGTTAAGAAAAACAATTTCATTGAATTCAGAAAATGAGAAATTGATTGATGATTTAACTCAGAACTGGGAACTTGATCGTATTGCTAAAATGGACATCATTTTAATGAAAATGGCGATTACGGAATTACAAATCTTCAACAATATTCCTACAAAGGTGACATTGAATGAGTACATCGAAATTTCCAAATTCTACAGCACGCCAAAGAGTAATGGATTCATTAATGGTATTTTGGATAAAGCGATTGATCGTTTAACAGCCGATAAGAAAATTAAAAAAATCGGTAGAGGATTGGTAAACTAACTAGATGATATGAAAACAATTATTTTTTTATTTGGTGCAATTGCTATTCTTGTTTCTTGTAAGGGAAACGATAGTGTTGAGATTGGTCAAAAAACAAGCATGTTTGTTGAAACAGTTTACAATGCAGGAGAGGTTGTAAAAGGTGAAGTAATCACTGCAAGAATAATTGTTAAAAATACCGGAGATTATCCGTTGGTTATTGCTGCAGTTCAACCATCATGTTCATGCACAGTAGCTGAAAAACCAGAAGATCCAATTGCTCCCGGTGAAGAAGGAGAGATTGTTACCCGCGTTGACACCTATAATTTGACAGGTTCAAATGTAAATAAGCAAATATCCATTGTTGCGAATACAGAACCTTCCATTACGGAGGTATTTATTAAAGCAAAAATGAAAAAGAAATAAAAACGTTAAATACAAACAAATAAATCAGATACAATGCAACAGATAATTATGCTGGTCATGATTCTAGTAGTTTTCTACTTCTTCATGATTCGACCACAAATGAAAAAACAAAAAGAATTAAAGAAATTCCGTGAGAACTTAAACGTTGGAGACAAGGTTGTAACAATTGGTGGAATTCACGGAAAAATTTTAGAAGTAAACGAATCAACTGTGTTGGTTAATTCTGAAGGTAGCAAAATCCGTTTCGATAAATCAGCAATTGCTCAGTCTTCGGAAGATCATTTGATGGCGAAATAATTTCCTTTCAAGCACTTTTAATCCCAATTCGTTCGAGTTGGGATTTTTTTTAATCAATGCTTATGTGCAGTTATTCATTGACCCTAAAAAAAATACATCTTAAGTTTTTATTTCGACGAGAGTAAAGATAAGTTCCTATCTTTACGTATGATTTAACCACTTAATGTTTCTTTTTATGCTGCATCGTTTCATTTTTTTCTTCGCTTTATTAACTCTTTTTGGTTCTTGTTTTGAGCCGAAAAAAGAAAAAGAAGAACCAATTGACGAACAGGAAACACTTGAAGAATCTTTAGAAAAAGCAAAATCACCTGTTGCTACTGTTGACAGTGTTGAATTAAATAAATCAATAGAGAAAATCGAGGCAAAATATGGTGAGCAATGGGATTTTTGTAATTGTGTTGTGAAAGGAGATTCTATTAATAAAGCCTTCCTTAAGCCAAATTTGCCTGATAAAGAATTCGAAAGACTTTCAAATCGATTTGATGAAATTGATGAAAAATGTCAAGCATTTAGAATTCAAGATGCAAATAGAACGCCTGAAGAAAGAGCAATTCACGAAAAGAAAGTGAAGAAGTGCTTAAAGGCTGCGAAAGCGAATAAATCATAAATGGGTTGATTTAAATAAGTTCCCATGAAAATCAAAAGTAAGCTAATTGCCCTCATCCTGTTTTTAGTTCCAGCACTCATTTTCAGTCAAATCACACATCCATCTGAAACTACTGGTAATTCAGAAAAACAAATTGGATATGGATCCGTAGCGGGTGAAATGGTTGATTTTGAAATGTATGAAGAGGCTTGTAAGGCTTTTCAAGAACAAGATAGCGTTCAATTTTCTCAAATGAGACGTGACTATACTTCAAAAGATCGAGAAGTTTCTAATGATAAAGCTTGGAATTATGTTGTTGAAACAATTCTTTTTGAAAAAGAATACGAAGCATTAGGTATTGAAGTAAGTCAAAAGGAATTTTATGCATATTTGTTTGGGACAGATGGTTTTCCTGTTTTGCCTGAAATAGCCCTAGGATTTGCAGATCCTGTAACTGGTTTGTTTAATGCTAAATTGCTTGAAGAAAGAATTGAGGAACTGGAATCTTCAAACGATGAAAATATTCAAAAATTTTGGGAGGACTCCAAAAAGTATTATACTGATCGGATAAAACAAGAAAAGTATTTCTCTTTAGTGAAACAAGGGCTGTATGCAGCAAAATTAGAAGCAGCAGAAGCTTATTCTTCTCAAAATGAAATCAAAGTAATTTCGTATGTTTTAAGAAGGTATTCTGAAATTGATGATGACGAGATTGAAATTTCAGATTCAGAATTATTGAAATACTATGAAGAGCACAAAAATGATAAAAGGTATGAAAACGAATACGCAAGAAGAGAGGTTCGTTTTTTTGATATCGAAATAAGTCCGTCCAAAGATGATTCTTTGAAATTTGAAAATGAAATAAGAAATTTGAAAGACAGTTTTGGAACTGCGGCGAATGATTCACTATTCGTTATTCAAAACAGTGATGTGAAGTTTTATACTTCTACAAAGATAGCAACCGCTGTTCCAGAGGGACATGAAAAAGAACAACATTTGCAATCGTATCCGCAGTATATGGATACAGTTTTCAACGCTTGTTCAATTGGTCAAATTGTAGGACCTTATGAAAGCAAAGGAAATGTTGTTGTTTCTAAAGTAATTGGATTTACGCCAACACGAATGAAGTCAAGACACATTTTGTTGGCTACAAATCAATCAAATGACATTAAGGTGATTGATCAAAAACAAAAAATCGCTGATAGTTTGATGAAATTTATTACAAAAGAAAATTTTGAAGAATTTGTAATAAATTATAGTGATGACAGAGGCTCTGTGCCAAGCGGTGGATTGTTAGATAATTTCATAGAAGCAGATATGGTTCAAGAATTTGCTACCTTTTGTGCTACCAAACCAATTGGATATATTGGCACTGTGAAAACCGATTTTGGAATTCATATAGTTGAGGTATTAGAAAGAGATGCAACAATGTTTCCGGTTTTAGCATCAATTCACAAATCGTTGATACCAAGTCAATCGGCTGCTGATTTAGTAGAAATTCAAGCCACTAATTTACGAAATGAATTGGAGTCTAAAATCTCAAAAAAAACAGATTTAAAAGCTAAAAATGAATTGTTCGATACAATAGCCGAAAGAGCAGGATATATAGTACGCCCTCTAAGTATTTTAGAAAATGCCCCAAAGATTTACGGTTTCACAACAGAAAAGGCAGAAGATGAACTATTAAAACTTGCTTATTTAGGTGATGTTAAAATAGGAGATATTTCAACTCCAATTAAAGATAATGACCGTTATGTTATTGCGATGGTATCTTCGATTCAAGTAAAAGGAGTGCCGAGCTTCATAGATGTTGAAGATATTTTGAAACGGGATCTAATTGAAGAGAAAAAAGCAGCGCTTTTAACAACACAAATGTTAGAAAATAAATCATTAAAATCATTAGCGAAAAGGACTAAAAAAGAGGTGGTAAAAGCGGAGATATCTTTTGAAAATCCTTTTATTACCGGAGCGGGTTATGAGCCTGAAATTGTTGGAATTTTGTTCTCTGGTATCAAAAAAGGTCAATTTACAAAACCATTAAAAGGTAAAATTGGTATTTATATGGTGCAAATAGAAAAGTCTATTAAAATTGATGCTTCAGAAAATAACAAAGATGAAATGTTGGAGGACTTAGGTATTGAAAGTCAATTATTAGAAGCAATGAAGAAAAAAGCAGAAATAATTGACAACAGAAGATTCTTAAAAGCAGGAATAAGGAGATAAAATATTCAAACGTCATAAAAAGTGCTAAGCGTTCCGTATTCAAGATGCAAACAGAACTCCCGAAGAAAGAGCAATTCACGAAAAAAAGGTGAAAAAATGCTTGAAAGCAGCGAAAGTCATAGCGAAATAAACTTTTTTATAATCCGCTTGTTTTAATTGTATACTTTTGTTTCAGTGAAATCATTCATTACATATTGTTTATTATTGAGCTTCTTTGTGTTGCTCACACCGCGCGATATTTGGCATGAGTGCGAACACCATGCGGTAGAACACCATGATATGGATCCTCACCATTCATCAACAGATCCGTCATTTGAAGATGGTAACTGTAATGTGTGTGATTTTGATTTAGGCTTTGTTACCCAACCTTCATTTGTTCAATTTACCTTTGATAAACAAGTATTTGTCAATCGGTCATACACTGCTTATTCTCTTTACACGAAGGATAAGTTTCAACAATTCTCCCATAGGGGACCCCCAACGGTATAATTCAGTTTTTTCCCAGCATTTCTTTTGTTGGTTATCAATTTTGTTGAATTCTTAGGATACAACATAACTGTTTCATATACCTTTTAGCCCATTATGTTAAAGTTTTTACTTTCAGTAAGTCTACTGATTAGTTTTTTGGTCTTGTTAACCCCTCGAACCGTTTGGCACGAGTGTAAACATCATGACCTTGAGCACCATCATTCATCAAATGAGCAAACCTTCGATCAAAACGATTGCTTTGCCTGTGATTTTGATTTGGGAATTATTTCTCAACCAACATTTATTCGATTCATCTTCGATAAAGTAGTTTATGTAAATCAAACCTACACTGCCTTTTCGCTTTTCACAAAAGATAAGTTTCAACAATTTTCACACAGAGGACCACCAACTGTATAAATTGTATTCGTCCATACATTTCTTTGTTAGTTCGTATGGATTTGAACTTTGACAGTTCACTACTTATTTTTTTATTCTTAATAATCATACGATGACGCGTTTTTTACAGGTGTTGTCTGTTCTTTTGCTTGGTCATTTTAATGTCGTATCACAGACTTTTAATGGAAGTATAAAAGATCAGCAAACAGGTTCACCAATACCATTTAGTTCAATATATATACTTGATCTAGAAATTGGAATTATTGCAGATAGTGCGGGTAATTTTAATGCAAAGAATTCTCTTCCCTCTCAAATCAAAGCTAAGTTTTCAGCTACTGGTTATGAAAGCAAAGTGTTGGCAATTCAACTACCAGCTATAGATTTTGTTGTGTTTTTAGAAGAACGACACCTTGAATTAGATGAAATTATTGTTTCAAACAATCAAGGAGCGAAACAACATAGTAACTCAATTCATATTGAAACGCGTAAACTGAGTGATTTAAACACGATTCCTGCCACCAATCTTGGTGAAGCTATGAGTAACATTCCTGGAGTTTACAGTTCATCCACTGGTACTGGAATTTCCAAACCCGTGATTCGAGGTTCACAAGGAATTCGAGTTGTAACGCTATTGAATGGTTTGCGAATTGAAAACCAACAATGGGGTGGAGATCACGGAATGGGAATGACCGAACTGGGCATTGGTTCCGTTGAAGTGATCAAAGGTCCTTCTTCATTGCTTTATGGCGCTGATGCCTTAGGTGGTGTCGTTTATTTTATAGATGAGCCATATGCTGGAGCCAATTTACAC
>JBIIKG010000144.1:0-7447 GCA_044233275.1 Crocinitomicaceae bacterium
GTGGTATGCCAGGAATGATGTAATGTAATTATGAGTTGTGAATTAAGGTTCCTGAGCATCCCGAAGGATGAATTAATTTGCAACTCATTTTGGAGCTAGGAGGTCGATTGACCTTCTATTCCGTTTCTTGCTTACTGATTCAATTCGGGTAGTAAGGACGACAACATATAAAACCCTCTTCGGAAACGAGGAGGGTTTCTATTTTGTATAAACTGTACATACTAAATAATTTTAAACTGATAAAATTCAAGATTAATACTTCACAAATAATAGTTTTGAAGAACTTATTCAGTCGAAACAATAATTAACATGTAAATGGAAAACAAATGAAATGGTCGAAAAAAAATAATAAATTGGAATTAACTATTCAATTCAAATCGCAAACGGAGTTAGCAGAAGCTTTTTTAAAAATTGCTGAGTTAGCTGATAAGTCAAATCACCACCCTGATGCAGAAGTGATAAATTGTTCAACATTAATACTAAAGTTGTTTACACACGATGAAAACGATATAACTGAAAAAGATATGGAACTAGCTTTAGCAATTGAAAAAATAATCTATCAATAAGAAAAGGTCGCTCAAATTGTGCGACCTTTTCATTTATTGAATAATAACTAGTTAGTTTTTATGTATCATAACCATTCCTCTATTAACATTTGATTTTCACTTAGGAAGAATAATCATAAAAAAAGGAACCTTGTTTCCAAGATTCCTTCATTTGTATGCTAAACAGAAATTTAATATCTGTAGTGCTCAGCCTTGTATGGACCTTCAACTTGTACACCGATATAATCAGCTTGGTCTTTTGAAAGTTCTTCTAATTCAACACCAATTTTAGCTAAATGCAAACGAGCAACTTTCTCATCTAGATGCTTCGGAAGCATGTAAACATCGTTACCATAGTTTGCACTGTTTTGCCATAACTCCAATTGAGCCAATGTTTGGTTTGTAAATGAATTAGACATTACAAAAGATGGGTGACCAGTAGCACAACCAAGGTTTACTAAACGTCCTTCTGCAAGAACGATAATATCTTTTCCGTTGATTGTATACATATCAACTTGTGGTTTGATTGTATTCTTAGTCGATCCGTGGTTTGAGTTCAACCAAGCCATATCGATTTCATTATCGAAGTGACCGATATTACAAACGATTGCTTTGTCCTTCATGTTTTCGAAGTGACGACCAACAACTATATTCTTGTTTCCAGTAGTTGTAACAATGATATCACCTAAGCCTACAACTGTATCTAATTTTTTCACTTCAAAACCATCCATTGCAGCTTGTAAAGCACAAATTGGATCAATTTCAGTAACGATAACACGTGCACCAGCGCCTTTCAATGAAGCGGCAGAACCCTTACCAACATCACCGTATCCACAAACTACAGCAACTTTACCAGCCATCATGATATCTGTTGCACGACGAATTGAATCAACTAATGATTCTTTACATCCGTACTTGTTATCAAACTTCGATTTTGTAACTGAATCGTTCACGTTTATTGCAGGCATAACCAATGTTCCATTTTTCACGCGCTCATACAAACGGTGAACACCAGTAGTTGTTTCTTCAGATAAACCTTTAATGTCTTTCGTTAATTCAGGAAAATGATCAAACACCATGTTTGTTAAATCACCACCATCATCTAGAATCATATTCAACGGTTTTCCTCCTTCAAAAGCAAATATCGTTTGTTCAATACACCAATCAAACTCCTCTTCGTTCATGCCTTTCCAAGCAAATACTGGAATACCAGCAGCAGCAATCGCAGCAGCAGCATGATCTTGAGTTGAGAAGATATTACATGATGACCAAGTAACCTCAGCACCCAAATCAATCAATGTTTCAATTAGAACAGCGGTTTGGATTGTCATATGTAAACATCCTGCGATACGCGCTCCAGCCAATGGCTTCTTACCTGCGAACTCAGTTCTCAATGACATCAAACCTGGCATTTCTGCTTCAGCTAATGTAATTTCTTTACGGCCCCATTCAGCAAGACTCATGTCTTTTACTTTGTACGCCAATTTTTCTGTTGTATTACTCATGTTTATAATTTGTTCTGTAATGAATTAAATGCTGTATTATCAACACATAATTTTGTAAAATGTTTGCAAATTTACGAAACTCCTTTGTGATATAAAAATTTGAATGATTTGAATGATTTGAATGATTTGAATGATTTGAATTTAATCTTCAAATTTTGAAATTGTCAAATCTTTGAATCATATTCTCTTCTCAATCAAATCAACGATACAATCAATAAAACGAGGGTGATCATTTGAACTCGGCACCAATTGAACTTTTACTCCACCATGTTCTTCGAAAATTTCCTGATATTCCGAGCCAATTTCAACAATCGTTTCTAGACAATCCGCCACAAACGCTGGACTAAAAACCAATAAATTCTTAGCACCTTTCTCTCCCCATTCTGCAACGACTTTATCAGAAAAAGGAGTTAACCATTTTTTATCTAAACGCGATTGAAAACAAACAGTATAATCTGATTCTTTTAATCCTAATTTTTCAGCAATTAATCGCGTAGTGGCATAGCTTGTTGCCTTGTAGCAAAATTTATTCTTTTCGTTGACTTCCAATTCGCAAGGTTGTTCAGTGCACAAATCTGTTCCTTCATACACTTTATCTACCTGTCTTTCAGGTAAGCCGTGGTATGAAAACAAGACGTGATCATAATGCTTCAAGTCAAATTGCTTCGCTCTATCTACAATTGAATCAATGTATCCTTCATGATTCCAAAATTGACTTACAATTTTAACTTCAGGTATTACCCACCATTTTCGGATGATATCCATAGCTTTTTCAATAGCTGAGCCACTTGAAGCAGAGGCATATTGAGGGAATAATGGAATAATTATTAACTGATCATAATTTGCTAATCGCATTCGCTCCAAAACACTATCCATTGACGGGTTCTGATAACGCATTGCCATTTCAATCTTCACATCACTCGCATTGAATCTTTCTTGTACCAAATGAACAACACTTTCTGTATGCGTCTTCAGCGGCGATATGCCATTTCCGAATTCCCAAAGCTCTTTGTAAATCTTAGCCGATTTCGGCGCTCTGAATGGAACAATTATTCCGTTAACCAATAATTTTCTCGGTAACCATGGAATATCAATGACACGCCGGTCATTTAAAAATTCACTCAAATAACGACGGACATCAGAAGTGGAAGGACTATCTGGAGTTCCTAATTGCAATAAAAGTACACCTGTTTTCATATTATTATGTTCTTCAATTCATTGGTATAGTATGCTTCAATCTTTTAAAATAATTTCTGTTGCCAATTCTCTGCTTGTTCAGGTTGAATTAATTTCAATTTTAGCAGATATCGAATTGTTTTGTCAAATGCCAAAGGATCTTCAATTCCATTGTAATTCCAATCCGTTTCAATTAGCCAGTTTTCGACTTGACCTAAGCGCAAGTTATAACGCCAAGAAATCACCTCAACTGTGTTTTCACTTTTCTTAACCTCAAGTGCCTTCTCGTTTACAACTCGGCACATTTCCTTTAGTAAAGCACGATTCTCATTCAGCACCTCGTCACGAACGGCAATCACAAAACAAGGCCATGGCGTTACTACTTCGTCAATATAACGGCATTTTCCTTGTTCTGTATATGGAAATGTGGTATACTTCTCCCACAAAAACGCTTGCGCTTCATTGTGCTCTAAAGCCCAAAGTCCACCATAAATGTCACCAACGACATTAAATTTCAATGCATTCGTATCCCAGCCTTCTTGACTTGCTTTCACATAAGTCATTAAATGAGAACCCGAACCCTCTCTCGAAATTGCGAAAGTTTGGTTTTTTAATTCATCTACTGTCTTAAAATCTGATTTAAATGGCACGTGTATTCCCCAATGCAACGGGCTTACAACATAAATTTGAATGATTTTCGCATTCAAGCCTTCTAAAATCGACTTCGTTATACCTTCGGTTAAAAGGACCGCGATATCTAAAGCCCCCGTTTGCAGTCCACGAATCATTTGACCCGTTCCACCACCCATGTCACTCCAGTGCAAATCCAATCCAATTTCACGAAAACGACCTTCCTCAATTGCTAATCGCCAAGGCAAATTAAAATGTTCTGGTACTCCCCCAATTTTTAATCCTTGCATAATTATAGTTTTCCTTCAACAAATTGCATGTCAAACAACTTTTTATAATAACCATTTTGTTGAAGCAATTCTGAATGAGTTCCGTATTCTTTAATTTCACCTTGATCTAATACAACAATTTTATCTGCTTTTTGAATTGTTGAAAGTCTATGCGCAATTACAATTGATGTGCGACCTGCAGTCAATCTATCCGTTGCATTTTGAATCAACTCTTCAGATTCATTGTCAATGCTCGAAGTTGCTTCATCTAAAATTAAGATACTTGGATTATAAACATAAGCACGAATGAAAGCTAATAGCTGTCGCTGTCCAACAGATAAAACACCTCCTCTCTCACCTACTTCGTAATCGTAACCATTCGGTAGACGACTTATGAAATCATGCACACCGACCACTTTTGAAGCTTGAATTACCTGCTCTCGCGTAATTGATTCATCACCAAGTGTAATATTATTGTGTATCGTATCTGAAAATAAAAATACATCTTGAAGAACTATGGCGATATTTCTTCTCAAATAAGCTAAATCAATCTCTTTGATATTTATATCACCAATAAAAATATCACCCTTTTGATATTCATAAAAACGCCCAAGTAGGTTAACGATTGTCGATTTACCAGCTCCAGTTGCACCAACGAAAGCAACAGTTGTTCCTTGTTCAATAATTAAATCTATATCTTTCAATACATATTCGGGTTCCTTATAAGCGAAAGAAACATGATCAAACTTGATGCGTCGGTCAAAAGCCACATTCGTCAAATTACCCGCATCCTGAATATTATCCTCTAAATCCAACACTTCAAACACGCGTTCAGATCTTACCATTCCTCGCTGCAAAATATTGAACTTATCAGCCATTTGTCGAATTGGACGGTACAATTGATAAATCCATAATGTAAAAGCGATAATTTCACCATACATCTGTTTAATTTCAAGTTGCGATTTACCATCCACTTTTAAAGCTCCCCAAACCAACAACAAAGCAATAGACATTGAACTGAGCATTTCAACCACAGGGAAAAAAATTGAATTCGCCCACACCGCATTAATGTGCGCCTGACGATGACCGCTATTGATTTCCTCAAAGCTTGCATATTCTTGCTTCTCACGATTAAACATTTGAACGATAGCCATTCCAGTGATTCGCTCTTGTACAAACGTGTTCAATTTTGTGACTTGTGTTCGTTCCAATTGAAACGATTTACGCATCGCACGGGCAAATATCCTTGTCGCAAAAAGCAACAAGGGAATTGGAACAAGCGTCATCAAGGACAATTCCCAATTGGTATAAAACATGAGAATCAAGACTACTAATAACGAAAGTACATCGCCGGCGATATCCATTAATCCTGCCGAGAAAACTTCAGTAATTGCTTCTAAATCGGAGACAACACGGGTCACCAATGCCCCAATTGGCGTCTTGTCGAAATAACGCATTCTGAAACTTAGAATATGTCCAACCAATTTTTGACGAATATCCTTTATGATCGATTGAGCCAATAAATTTGACAAATAGGAGCCGCAAAATTGCAAAACAGCTTCAATTACAAGCATAACAATGATAATTGAAGTCCAAAAAAATAATGCGGATGCATTCTTGTCCTTTACGATGTAATTTGTGACCATATTCCCAATAATCATCGGGCGTGCTGGACCTAACATTGCTAATAAGATTGTGCTCAAAACAGCCAAAACGAACAAGCTTCTATAAGGTCGTGCATAGGATATAAGACGCTTAAAGATGGAACGATTGATTCTTGTTTTTTCTGACATGTGTGCAAATTTACCCAATTTTAAGTGAAGAGGTATTCATTGAATCTTACTTTTTACGTTTAATTACAATTGGAGTGAAGCTTTGTTTTCATTTTTGCAGTACTTTTATACCAAAGCCTCATAACATGTTACACAACTTATCCAAAACCAATTCAATTTTCAGCACTTTTTTGGGTGAAATTAGAGATGTCGAGATTCAAAAAGATACTATGCGTTTCCGTAAAAACATGGAACGTGTTTCAGAAATTCTTGCCTATGAATTATCTAAGCATTTAGAATACACGAACAAAGAAGTTGTTACTCCTCTTGGGGTAGCGAATGTTAATGTGTTGAAATCACAACCTGTGCTTGCTACCATTTTAAGAGCTGGTCTGGCAATGCATCAAGGTTTATTGAATTATTTCGACCAGGCGGACAGTGCGTTTGTTTCTGCTTACAGAAAACATACGACATTAGAAGATTTTGATATTCATGTTGAATATTTAGCTTCACCAGCTTTAGACAATAGAGTATTGATCATCAGCGACCCAATGTTAGCAACGGGAAGTTCAATGGTAATGGTATATAAAGCCTTATTAAAACAAGGTAAGCCAGCTAAAGTGATTATTGTTTCTGCGATAGCAACTCCAGTGGCTTTAGAATATGTAAAACGTCATTTACCTGATACAACAGAATATTGGATTGGTGCAATTGACGATGAATTAACAGCACAATCATACATTGTTCCGGGTCTAGGTGATGCGGGTGACTTGGCTTTTGGCGTTAAATGTTAATTCTATAAAATGGCCTGGGGATATCTAACAACCGTTTTCTTTTTAGCAACCGTAAAATTCATGTTTGCACCGGCAGCTGGTCGCACATTTGACTTACCATTTTGGGAAACCTTCTTGGCTTGTTTTGCAGGTGGAACATTTGGTGCATTCGTTTTTTACTTTTCAAGTGAATTAATCATAAAATATTCGCATAAGAAAAAGGTTGAAAAGCACGAAGCATTGGAAAGACAAGGAATTGCAATTGTAGAAAAAAAGAAATTTACGAAAACAAACCGTTTCATTATCCGAGTGAAACGATCTCTTGGGATTTATGGAATTTGCTTTTGGGCACCCTTCTTTTTATCAGTTCCCGTAGGAAGTATTATTGTGGCGAAGTTTTACGGTAAACTTAAAAAGACCTTTCCACTAATCGTTTTAGGAATGGGAATTAATGCAATTATTACAACGCTAATTGCGTATATTTTCTGATATGAATCAACGTCATTTGTTTTTTGATTTAGATCGTACACTTTGGGATTTTGAAAAGAATTCTGAAATTGCTTTACATCACTTATTTCAAGAATTGAATTTGATTGACCACATTCCAAGATTCACTGTTTTCCATAATCTATATAAGAAGAAAAATGCCGAGTTGTGGAAGCTTTATGGAGCTGGTAAAATAAAAAAAGAAGAGTTAAGAACGCTTCGTTTTTCAACAACGTTGGAAGTGTTTGGTTTGCGGGACCAACAAATAATTGATCACTTGAGTGATGGTTA
>JBIIKG010000145.1:0-7401 GCA_044233275.1 Crocinitomicaceae bacterium
GCTCAATCCTTTCTGCTGAATCATGAATCAAATGAACACGAGGATCTTTAAAAATGTGTGTTAAACTATAAAAGAATTCATCATTCAATTCAAAGACAAGAATGACTGCATTAGGATGCATTTTTTCCAAAATTCTTTTGGTAAATACACCGGTTCCTGGACCTAATTCTACAATGACATCTGCTTTCGTGAAGTCAATGTTTTTCATCATAAGATTAGCAAGAAAGCGAGAACTAGGTGCCATAGCACCAACCATTTTCTTTTGTTTCCAAAATTGTTGTAGGAACGAACTTTTCTTTTTCATGTACGACTATTCTCGAATTGCTAATTTACCATTATTCACCACTGCACAAACAACTCCTTGCAATTCTTTATGAATAAATGGTGAGTTGTTCGTTTGACTAATAATTAAGTCCTTGGTAAACTGCCATTTAGTGGTTGGGGAGAAAATCGTTATATCTGCTTTATTTCCTAGTTGAATAGCATTAGTATCAATCTCAGCAATTCCTCTTGCATTTGTGGAAAGTGCTTTAACGATAGATTTTAGATTTGCTTTTGGATCAGTCATCAAACTTGCAAAAACTGTTTGCAATTGAATACAACCAAATGAAGCATTGTCAAATTCAACATCTTTTTCCTCTTTATCAAATGGTCGATGATCAGAAACAATCGTATCGATTGTACCGTCATTGATTCCGTCCCATAACGCAACACGGTCGTATTCTCTTCTCAAAGGAGGCATTACTTTGAAATTGGAATCAAAACCAAGAACAGTCGTTTCATTGAAGAGTAAATTCATCACATGCACGTCTGCCGTAACATTAAGACCTTTCTTTTTCGCTTGACGAATCAATTCGACACTTTCACCACATGAAATTCCAGTTAAGTGAAGATTACCACCTGTGTATTCTACCAAACGTAAATTACGCTCTACTTGAATGATTTCTGCAATTGTTGGATCAGCCTTCAAACCCGTTCGTGTTGATGCTTCACCTTCATTTACCATTCCTTTGCCTGCTAGCGAATAATCACGCGAAAAGGCGATAATTTTTCCATTGAAATTTTTAGAGTACAACAGCGCACGATACATAATTCCTGAGTTTACAGGAACCAAATCATCTGAAAATAATTGAACACCTGAAGAGTGCATATCATACATTTCTGCTAAGTTTTCACCAGCCATGCGCTCTGTTATTGCACCGATTGGATGAATGGAAGTAACGTGATTTTCTGCTTTGCGTAGCATGTATTCAATCTCCGTTTTACCGTCAACAACTGGATGGGTGGAAGGCAGCACAGCAACATGTGTATAACCACCAAAGGCTGCTGCGTCTAAACCAGATTCGATGGTTTCTTTGTGCTCTTCTCCTGGATCGCAAAAGTTTGCTTTCAAGTCAACCCAGCCCTGAGAAACGTATAAATCTTCTCCTTCAATGCATTGTGCTTCTTCATCAATTAAGTCTTTCCCAATTTCTTCAAATATGCCATCGTTAATTAGGATGTCTACCACATTTCCGTTGTAATCGGATGTTGTATCAATGACTGTCGCTTTCTTAATTAGTATTTTCATTCGGTACGTTGTATTATTTCAAGAATTTTAAAACTACCATTTCACCTAATAGAAAAATGAGTGCTAATATCACACATAGTCTCCAATATTCAAATGGCTTTTCAATATCTATTTTTGCTAAACTTTGTCCTTGGGTTATCTCTTTCGACGAAACATTTTCAATTCCAGCTTCTTTCATGCTCGTTTCAATTTCACTCGAACTTGCATATTCTACAGATGACTCCGAACGATTGTAATTTAACGAAACAACTCCTTGTTTATCTTCATCAACCAAGTCATAATTGCCTGCGGGTAAATTTTCAATTGCTTCTGCGCCGTTTAAAATAAGATAAGAAATTAATCCACGTTTTTCAATACGCGGTATAAAATCAACTTTATTGCTTTTTAAGTGAACCGGATTTTCTGTTGCAGGTTTTTCAAACAAAGGATAAAAAGCATCTTTTCCAATCGTCAAAGCGATGGGTCCACTGCGTTGACTTAATTCAGCCATTCGGAGTAATATTGCTGGATACAATGATTCAGAAGTGAAATTTCCAAAAGATTGGTCCAAGGAACTTGCGAACAAATATGCGTTGAATGCATTGTTAGAGCGCATTAACAAAGGTTGGCCATTTTGCATGGTGATTAAATCCAAGTATTTCGCTGAACTAGAATTTACAATGCTATATGCTTGAGTTATTGAAGGTAAATTCAATTCTTCCTTCTCTTTATCAAACATCCCTTTAAAGAATGGATCTTCATAAATGACTTTTCGAATTTTTGTGCCTTGACCTATGGTGCGACCAATCGCCGGAAGTTCAATTTTAGCTAAGAAGGAATTGGCTGATTGACTGTCTATTTTCTTTCCCGGAAATAGGGCAATGGAACCACTCGATTCTGCAAAAGAAATAAGATTTTCAGATAGTCCGGAAGGTATTTCATTAACACCATTTAAAACAACTAATTCAACACCATTCAAAGCATCAAGTGTAAATGAACCTTGCGGAATTGCTTTGACTGTGTAAAACGCTTCGAGTGAATAGATTTGTTCTACGGATGGACTAGCATCTTCACCATTAATTATTAAAATGTCTAATTTCTGATCAACAAAGTAGGAGAAATAATAATCATCATCCCAAAACAATTGCTTGTCATTCACAGTTATTTTGCCGTTTTTATATCCTTTTGATTTTTCGGTGTAATTAATTGTAGTGATTGTTTTGTCCTTTGCCGGAACATCAACAAAGACATCACGCTGAACATTGTCTAGGTTGAATTTCACTTCAACATTCGTCAAATCTTCTTCACTTGCATTAATTATGCGAATAGAAAGTTCGTTTGCTGATCCGACCTTATGCACAGGTGACGAAAACCAAATTGAATCGATAAACAAGTTAGATTGTTCTTGCGGGCTAAGTTTAATTGGATAGTAAAAATTAGACGGATCAGCTGTGAACGCTGCTGCCTTTGAAGTGTTTTTCTGAAAATCTGAAAGATAAATATATTGTCGTGTACCTATTTTTCGACCTGTTTCATTTTCTTTATCTAAAACGCCTTGTTGCCAAGAAATAATATCTTCTAATTGTCGAACCATCGGTCCAGGAACAATTTTGTCTAAATAATCCAGCGCTTCAACTTTAGTTAAGATACGTTTTTCAATTCCGTTTAATTGATTGGTATGTAATAAAATACCTGTCGATAATGGTGCATCATTGATGATTTTCCGCGCTAATTCTCTAGCTTCTGAAATTAATTCGCCTTCCGTTCCTTTTGCTGTCATGGAAAATGAATTATCCAAATACATAACAATAACAGGTTTTCCACCTCTGGTAGAAGATTGTGCAGGAATAAATGGCTGGGCGAAAGCAAAAATCAACAAAGAAAGCGCAAGTAAACGCAAAGCCAAAACAAGGTAATGCTTTAATTTTTGTGTAGAACGCGTTTGTTGATCTACAAACTTAAGAAACGAAAGACTTGGAAAATAAAGAACCTTATATTTTCGGAAATTAAATAAGTGAATAATCACCGGAATTGCCAATACGGCAAAGGCCCATAGAAATTCAGGGTGTACAAATTTCATGTTTCAAATGTAATGAAAATAACTGTGTTTGTACAACTGTTGAGGACAGTGTTTAAAACTTTTCAAAAGCTCCTAAACCAAAAAGCGCAAAGTCATATTTTACGGGGTCCTCAGAATCAAATTCACGCAGATTTACCATCAATTCATCTAAGGCTTTCCAGTCATCTTGTTTCCGAGATAATAGGTTCAACTGTCTCGCATATTTGCTCGTATGCACATCTAACGGAATATTTAACTCAGAGGGTTTTATCGTTTTCCAAATTCCAAAATCAACTCCTTTTGTGTTTGGACGAACCATCCAACGAAGGTACATGTTAATGCGTTTAGCAGCTGAATTGCGAGCTGGATCAGATATGTGTTTTGCAGAACGGATTTCGTGATCTATAGTCAAAAATATATTGCGAAAATGAATAATTCTATTTTTAACGTTGCCACTGTTCAAGGGATCAATAAAACAATTTTCTAAGTCACTTTTTTTGTAAATATCGTGTAAACTTCTGAAAAAGAAATCCAAATCTCCAGCGTTGAATGTACGGTGAACAAAGGGATGTAGCAAATCGGGTGATTGCTTGTAATTTTTAATGAAATCAAAAGGCGAATTTTCCATGATTTCCAACAGTTTTTCACCGCTTTTCAGAATAGAAACGCGATTTCCCCAAGCAATTGTGGCCATCAGAAAACCGCTGATTTCAATGTCCTCTTTACGAGAAAAACGATGGGGTATTTGGATTGGATCACTTTCAAGGAAAACAGGTTTTTCGTATTGCTCCGCCTTGTAATCAAGAAATTCTTTGAGTTCTAACTTAGTCATTTTTGCTAAGAGACAATAATACCATCTTTCATCACCAACTTACGGTCAGCCATTGCCGCTAAACTTTCATTGTGGGTAACAATTACAAATGTTTGTTTGAATTCATCTCTTAAATCAAAAAATAATTGATGTAATTCTTGAGAATTGGCTGAATCCAAGTTTCCAGAAGGTTCATCAGCAAAAATCACTTTAGGATCATTCATTAAAGCGCGGCAGACTGCCACACGCTGTTGTTCTCCTCCAGATAATTCAGCAGGTTTATGTTCTCCGCGCTCCTTTAAACGGAGGCGTTCTAATAAAATAAGTCCTTTCTTTTTTGCATCTTGCATATTATCGCCTTTAATCAATGCAGGCATGATTACGTTTTCTAGAGCAGTGAACTCAGGCAGTAATTGATGGAATTGAAAAATAAAACCGATAGATGTATTTCTAAATGCAGATAGCTTATTGGAAGATAGGGTGAAAGGGTTTACACCATTAATTAATAGTTCACCTTTGTCTGGCTTGTCTAAGGTTCCAAGTATCTGTAAAAGAGTAGTTTTACCCGCTCCAGATGAACCAACAATAGAAATAACTTCAGCCTGCTGAATTTCCAAATCAATTCCTTTTAGAATCTCAAGTGAACCGTATGCTTTCGTTATTCCTTTTGCAATAAGCATTATTTTTTCATTTTAAGTGTATGTCCCATTTTATCTCTCTTTGTTTGCAAATACAATTCATTGTGCTCGTTACTTTCGATTTCCAAGGGAACATTTTCAATTATTTCTAAACCATATCCAACCAAACCAGTTCTTTTTGTAGGGTTGTTCGACATTAAACGCATTTTTTTGATTCCTAAACTACGAATGATTTGAGCTCCAATACCATAATCTCTCTCATCACCTTTAAAACCAAGTTTGATGTTTGCTTCCAAGGTATCATAACCTTCTTCTTGTAATTTGTAAGCTTTCAGTTTATTCATCATACCAATTCCTCGGCCTTCTTGATTCATGTAAATGATAGCACCTTTACCTTCTGCCTCAATCATTTCCATTGCTTTGTGCAATTGCGGACCACAATCACATCTACATGACCCAAAAATATCGCCAGTTATACATGAAG
This sequence comes from Crocinitomicaceae bacterium, assembly GCA_044233275.1. Classification (GTDB taxonomy): domain Bacteria; phylum Bacteroidota; class Bacteroidia; order Flavobacteriales_D; family Crocinitomicaceae; genus M0103. Next base: position 5,542 of record JBIIKG010000145.1, read on the forward strand.
AGTGAACGCGCACAAAAACAGGTTCATTTTCGTCCCATGAACCTTTTATCAATGCTAAATGTTCTTGGTCAGTATTTTTTTCCTTAAAGGCAATTAATTGAAAATTACCATACTGAGTGGGCATTTTCACATCAACTACACGATCAATTAATGACTCGTTGGCAATTCTGTATTTAATTAAATCTTCAATTGAGACAATCTTTAAATCAAACTTTTGGGCAATTTCTAGTAATTCTGGTAATCGTGCCATTGTGCCATCCTCATTCAAAATTTCAACGATCAGTCCAGCAGGTTCAAATCCTGCTAAACGCGATAAATCGATTGCAGCTTCTGTGTGACCAGCTCTTCTCAGAACACCACCTTTCTTTGCTCGCAGTGGAAAAATATGTCCTGGTTTTCCAAGTTCAGCAGGATTGGTAGCTGGATCAATCAATGCTTTAACTGTCATGTAACGATCACTTGCTGAAATCCCCGTTGTGCAACCATGTCCCATTAAGTCAACTGAAACGGTAAAAGGTGTTTCATAGGCTGCTGAATTAGATTTTACCATTAATTCTAATCCCAATTCATCGCAGCGATCTTCAACCAGTGGCGCACATATTAATCCGCGACCGTGAGTTGCCATGAAGTTTATAATTTCTGGCGTTACATTCCGCGCAGCTGTTAAAAAGTCACCTTCATTTTCTCTATCCTCATCATCAACTACAATTACTACTCGTCCTTGTTTGATGTCTTCTATCGCTTCTGCAATGGTGTTTAATTTCGATTCCATAATTGGATTTAATGTGGTGCAAAAATACTGAATAATTACTAAACACAAGTGTGGCAGGCTTGTTTACATTTTATAGTTTTTAATGTTTCATTTTGAGATAGCTGACTGAAGTCATGTTTCTACAACAAATCATTTAATACATTTGTATATGGAAAAATATAGTCGATTATATTTCAGTATTTTATTACTTGCAACCGTTGCTTTAACCAGTTCTTGTTCAGAGGAAAGAGTCACTTTCAAAGTACAAAAATCATCCATTGTAGAGGCGGTTTATTCAAGTATTGTTGTTGAACCTTATGAGATGTACAACGTCAATGCTTCTGTGCCTGGATATTTGGATGTTTTAACAGCTAAGATTGGTGATACCGTAAAATCAAATGACATTTTGTTTTTGATTCGAGATATTACTTCCAAGAATACGGCAAGCAATGCGTTGTTAGCTTATGAACTAGCTCAGAAAAATTATTTTGGAGACCAAAATGTATTGGATGACATGCGTTTGGAACTTAAAAGTGCTGAATTAAGAAGGAGGAATGATTCGACTCAATATCAACGAATTAAATCCTTACAAGCAAAGGATATGGCAACGAAGTTTGAGTTGGAACAAAGTGAATTAGTTTATTCAGCCTCGAAAAACAATTTTTCAGCAATTCAAAATCGAATTCGTCGAACAGAACGAGAATTAAAGTTGTCGATGGAACAAGCAAAAAATAATTTTAATTCAAGTTCAGCTCGTTCTGATGAGTCAACTGTGCGAAGTCGAGTGAATGGAATTGTTTATGATATTTACAAGGAGAAAGGCGAATTGGTTTCAATGCAAGAACCTGTGGCAGTAGTTGGTTCGTATGATCGATTTTCAATTCAGATGTTGATTGATGAAAAAGACATTACACGCGTTAAAATAGGTCAGCGAATTGCAGTTACTTTAGAAGCTTATCCGAAAAAGGTGTTTGATGCCGTGGTAAAACGGATCACGCCTAAAATGGATGCAAGAAATCAGACATTTACCGTTTACGGTGAATTTGTAAATCCACCTGAATCATTATTTATGGGATTAACGGGTGAAGGAAATATCATCGTGAACCAAA
>JBIIKG010000146.1:0-7281 GCA_044233275.1 Crocinitomicaceae bacterium
AGATGAATTGGGTTGCATACCCATGACAACAAGTATAAATCCACCAAGTTCATTTAAAGGAGTTTTGAATACTGGTGCAAGCGCCAACCTTATAAAACCAAGTACAGGTTATGCTTTCAAGAGAATGCATGAATTTGCTCAGATTGTATCCAAGAGAATTGAGTTGAATGAGTTAGATAAGTTTAATGAAATACAACTTAGTTTTAAAAAAAGGTTTAAATTTTACGACAAACTCCTTTTAATCATTTTATTGTATTGGCCTTCCAAAGGAAAGTTAATATTCACACGTTTATTTGAGAAACAACCGGTTCTGAGAGTTTTTTCATTTTTGGATGAAAAAACATCAATTTTTCAAGAATTAAAAATTTTTATAAGACTACCGATAATTATATTCTTAAAGGCATTGTTCCTCCATTTCAAAGCAGAAAATCTACTCCGCTATGGAGTTGTTGTTCTTTCTGTCATAATCTATCATTTACTGAATGTTGGAGACCAAGAATTAGCACAATTTTATAGTTTTGCAGTTTTGATTATTGGTTTGCTGACTGTTGGCATTCCCCATGGTGCATTGGATCACCTTCTTTCCAAAAATAAGAATAGTTCCTTACTTGCATTTATTCTCAAATATTTATTATTTGCTGTTCTATTTTATATTTTTTGGCAGTTGTTTCCCTTAGTTTCACTTCTCATTTTTCTTTGCTATTCAGCATTTCATTTTGGTGAGTCTGAAATAATTGAAGCTGGAGAAAAAATAGAAAGTTCAAAGGCATACTTTAAAGCATTCATTTTGGGTTTGAACGTCCTCATCTTTATTATTTTTAGCCATAGCGAAGAATCTTTAAGAATTGTCGGTGCGATTGTTAGTGATTCAAAATCAATTTTTAACGATATTAACTTTAGTATTATTTCGTGGTTTCTGGTTCCTCTTTCTTTTGTTTCACTAATAATACAAAGTTTGGTTTCTAAGAAATCGTCTTATTTTGGTTTACTTTTCTTTTTAATTATAGGAGTAACTATGCCGCTTTTTTTTGCTTTTGGAATTTATTTTATTTTTCAACATAGCTCTAATGCATGGCAGCATCTAAAACGTGGTTTAAATATGAACTCAGTGCAGATGTTCAAAAAAGCGTTCCTTTATACCTTTGCTTCATTGTTGATTTTTGTTTTAATCTTATTGAATTCAAACCAGATTTTAAATATGAAAGGTCTTGTTTCTAATTTCTTCATTTTCATTGCTTGCATAAGTCTTCCTCATTTCTTTTTAATGCATTCATTCTACAAAAAGAGCTAGGTATTTTATTGATGTCTTTAAAAGAATTTGAAATATAAGTCAGCATTACTTATTTTTCTATCAACAAAAATTTGAGCTGAAATAATCCTTCAAAAAGACGACTCAATATTGGCCACTAGAAAGCGCATAAACGGTCTAAAAAAATTGAGAGTAGAGGTTTGAAAGTCGAACTTGCTTTCAGATAAATAATCTTTTTTTTATTATCCATAACAACTATTAAATTTTAATTCTATCCTTGAATGTTAAGATTTGAGACTTTATAAAATAAATTAAATTAAATTAAATCTCTAACATCTATATCTAACATCTATATCTAACATCTATCTCTAACATCTATCTCTAACATCTATCTCTAACCTCTATCTCTAACCTCTATCTCTAATCTCCATATTTCTATTTCCAAAAAAATATAATTCATTTTGAAAATATTACCATGGTAACTATATTTGCACCATGAAAATAGAAGATGCAATTCAAGCAAAGTTCCAATCTCCACAGCATAAGGCCTTTGTCAACATACGCTATACGGCCAATTTCTTATCGAATATTCAAAATAACTTCATGGCTCAGTTTCATTTAACGATGCCACAATTCAATATTCTACGAATTTTAAGGGGTGCAAAAGACGCCATTAACGTGAATACCGTCAAAGAACGTATGTTGGAGAAATCGCCCAATACAACGCGTTTAATGGATAAGTTGATTGAAAAAGAATTGATTGATCGGGTGCGTTGTAATGAAGATCGACGTGTAGTCTATGTTAAAATCTCCGAAAAAGGATTAGCGCTTCTTGCTGAAATTGATGAACAATTTAAAGATAACTCAATCATACAGTTAAATATATCTGACGAAGATGCACAACATTTATCCGAATTATTAGATAAAGTTCGTTCGTCTTATGGGGTTTGAAATTAAAGCCTACTTAGGTGAAAATTATCAGGTAGTCAATTCAAGCGCTAAGCATCTTTGGAAAAGTGATGAACCTATAGATCTTGGTGGCATGAATACTGGTCCAACACCTATCGAATTGCTTTTATCTGCACTCGCAAGTTGTAAAATGATTACAATGCGCATGTATGCTGAACGAAAGCAATGGGAAACAGGTCGTATCGATATTCATTTAACTATTGAACAATTAGCTGACAAAACAGTTATTCATAAAGAAATCACCTTTGCTAGTGCTCTTTCAGATGAACAACGAAATCGATTAGTAGAAATTTCAAATCGCTGTCCTGTAGCGAAAATGATCACTCACCCAATCGAGTTTAAACTTAAATAAATGTCTAAAAAGCAAGTAACGTGGATGATCCTTCTAGCATTGGTCATCTTTACAAATATTTTAGAATCGATGATTCTTATGCCGCTTGCTTCAACTATAAAGCAAGATCTCGGAATGGATGATAACCAATGGGGTGTCATTATTTCAAGTTATTTATTCAGTGCGTTTATCGCAGGATTTTTAAGCATCGCAGTGATTGATAAATTTGATCGTAAAAAGTTTCTTATTGTAATTTACGCATTGTTCATATTTGGAACGGTAATGTGCGGAATAGCCAATTCGTATGAGTTTCTTGTCTTTGCTCGAATATTTGCAGGATTCTTTGGAGGAGTTCTTTCAGCTCAGGTTATGGCAATGGTCGGTGACTTAGTGCAGCCTGAACACAGAGGAAAAGCGACAGGAATTGTGATGGCCGGATTTTCAACTGCTGCGGCATTGGGAATTCCATTAGGTATCTCCATAGGTTTAACATGGTCGTGGCAAATGCCTTTTTTCTTTATTGTTGGACTTTCTGTTCTTACTTGGATTTCCCTGATTTTATTTCTTCCTGAAATGAATGGAAATCGTTCTGGAATTTCCATGTTACAATCCTATAAGATTTTAGGCCGAGTTGTAAAGAATAAAAACCAGTTAAAAGCATTGTTATTTTCTACGACAATCATTTTTGGTCAATTTGCAATTATTCCATACTTAGCTGATTACGTGGAACACAATATCGGTTTTAAAAAAAATGAATTGGTCTGGATGTACTTCTTTGGTGGAATTCTGACCTTTATCACCAATCCGTTTATTGGTTTTTTAGCCGATAAATTTGGGCAACTAAAAGTATTTTTAATCATTATGCTTTTGTCATGTATTCCCATAATGTTGATTACATCAATGGGCGAAAACCCAATTCCAGTGGTTTTAATCGTAACTTCTGGATTCTTTATTTTCGCAGGCGGCAGAAATATTCCGGGTACTGCTTTGGTCTTAAGTACTGCTGCACCTTATGAGCGAGGAGGATTTATGAGCATCCGTTCAGCGGTGCAACAATTAGGAAGTGGAGTAGCAGTGATGCTAGGTAGTTGGATCCTTTATCAAGACGATTTGGGGAAATATATTAACTTTGAAATCGTTGGTTACATCGCTGTTACAACGAGTATTTTGTCCTATTTTATCTTAAGGACAATAAAATCAGAATATTAGAATGAAAAATTTACATGTTTTAGCATTACTTTTTATTACCATAAGTTCATTGTCATTTGGACAGAAAGATGGAATCTTAACAGTTCGGATAGTCGATAAATTATCCGATAAACCCATGGAATATGTTTCTTTTCGTCTTTTCTCTGTGAAAGATTCCAGTGTTGTAGCAGGAATTTTTACAGATCCCGATGGTCGTTTTAATCTGGAGCAATTAGCCTATGGAAATTTTTATGGTAAACTGACTTTTTCTGGATATGAAACAATTTCAATTAATGATATTAAGATTTCTCCTTCCATTAAATCCGTGAATTTAGGAACCTATAAAATGATCATCGATAAGACAATTGATTTTGAGGAAGTCAAGGTGGTTGGTCAATTAGATGTGCTAAAAGCAGGTATCGATAAGAAAATATACAATGTTGGGGAAGACCTTTCCGTAAAAGGGGGAACAGCGAATGATGTACTGAACAATATTCCTTCCGTCGAAGTGGATCAGGATGGAAGAATTATGCTCCGAGGAGATGGAACGGTTACTGTTTTAATCGATGGACGACCAAGTTCGTTGTCAGGAGGAAATGGTAAATCGTTGTTGGATGCATTACCGGCTGGATCAATAGAACGTATCGAGGTTGTTACAAATCCTTCTGCAAAATACGACCCAGACGGGACTTCTGGAATCATCAACATTGTATTGAAAAAGAATAAACTGAAAGGTTTCAACGGTATGTTGACAGCGAATGTAGGTTCCGGAAATTTAAATGGTGGAAATGTTGCAGATGGTTCTTTTTCTTTGAGTTACAGAAATGGAAGATTCAATGCTTATGGTAGTTATTCTGGACGATATATGGCAGGATATCGAAACAATTATTCATCATTGGAGCAAACCTTTTCAGATAATTCATCCTTAAAAATTGTTCAAAACCGCTTGGGAACAGATTTAAATGCTGGACATACATTCAGAGTAGGATCAGATTTTTATTTGAAACCACGGCATGTAATTGGATTTTCAGCTACGGGAAGCATTGGTCAGCGCGACAGAACAGGAGATCAATGGAACACTTCATATGATGGTGATGGAAATGTAATTTCCTTTTGGAATCGTACTTCGTATGATCCAACTAATCAAGAGAATTTTGATTTAAATGTGAATTATAAGTTTGACTTAAAAGATGATAAAGGTTCATTTATAATTGATGCGAATCAATCATTAGGAAAAGAAGAGATAGAAGGTTATTACGAACAAACGGATTATAATTTAGATTCTACCCTGATAGGAAGTTATTTGCTTGATCAACAACTTTTAAATACGGAGAAAAATAACGTAACTACTGTTCAATCAGATTTTACTTATTTGCTTCCGAAGAAAAAGGCGCGTATCGAAACGGGATTAAAAGCAATTGTGCGACAACAAGGGGTAGATACTTATTCTGAATCACTTAATCAGTCCACTCTAGAATACGCAGAAGATACATTGGCGAATTTCATTTACCAGTATGATGAGCAGATATACAGTGCCTATGGTATTTTTGGACAAGAATTGGGAAAATTTAAGTACCAAGCAGGTGTTCGCTTAGAGCAATCTTACCAAATACCAAATTTGATTTCTGATACAATTCGCATCGTAAATGATTTCTTCAATTTCTTCCCTTCAGCTCATATTCGTTATGCTTTTACTCCTAAAAGTGAGATTTCATTGAGTTACAGCCGAAGAATAAATCGAGCAGGATCAAGCAATTTGAATCCGTTTACGAATTATTCAGATCCCTATAATTTACAACGTGGGAATCCAAATTTACAACCTGAATACATCGATTCGTATGATTTAGGGTACACGATTGAGCGCAAGAAAGTTACCTTGACAACGAGTATTTTCTATCGCTATACAACAGGTGTTATTTCAAGAATTAAAGAGTTTTATGCGGACAACACATCTGCTGTAACGTATGCAAACATTGATAAAAGCTATAGTTTTGGAACGGAAATGATTTTTATTGTCAAGCCAACAACATGGTGGAGAAACTCGATTTCTGGGAACGCTAACTTCATTCAATACGATGACAACACAAATAGTTTTAACCGAAGTGGTTTTAACTGGAATCTGAAATATTCAGGAACGTTCGATTTCTGGAAAAAGACAGCGTCTATTCAAATTAATGGAACTTACAATGCACCGAGAATTACAGTTCAAGGTACTGCTCAACGACGAGGAGCAATCGATATTTCTGGAGAAAAGAAATTTAAAGAGGGCATGTTTAGTATAGGTTTCAGAGTGTCTGATGTCTTTAATCGTCAAGGGTTTGAAATGCAAGTAAATCAACCAACAATTCGTCAAGATGTTGAATTTAAATGGCTGACTAGAAAGTATTTTGTCACGTTCACCTACAAGTTTGGAAAATTAGAGATTTCTAAGAAAAACCAAGGTGGTGGTGGTGAAGGTGGATTTGATATGTAATTAAACTTTTTGGTAATTGGTTTTAGCACCAAGTCCCAATAAAGCTTTATCAATCGATCCAAGTTTTTTAGAACCAGATGACTTTCCGGAAGAAAGAATTTTGCGGATGTCCAATTTTGTTTTCATAACGGATAAATTAATTGTTTTGAAAATGTAGCCAATTATTGTACCAATGTTATGACGATTGATTGATGTTACATGTTGGCTGACTGAACTGTTTTGCGAATCTTACTTGAAGACAGCTGTTATTTCATCTTCCGCAATTTCGATTACTTTTCCAGGAGCAAGTTCACCTAAATGAATTTTTCCAATTGCAGAACGAATTAGTCTCAATGTTGGAAATCCCGCTGCGGCAGTCATCTTGCGGACTTGTCTGTTTTTTCCTTCAGTAATCGTTAGTTCAATCCATGAAGTGGGAATCTCAGCACGAAAGCGAATAGGAGGGACACGTTCTGGAATGTTAGGCGCATTCATTTTTTTACAAATGGCAGGATCAACCAAGTGCCTTTTTCCGTTGTGACTAATGGTAATGTTTCCGCTTTCTAGCAAAGCAATTGCGTCATTCGTCATTTCACCTTCGACTTGTACCCAATACGTTTTGGTATGCATTGATCTTGGATTTAACAAACGCGTTTTTAAGCGATTATCATTTGTGAGCAATAAAAGTCCTTCACTATCTTTATCCAAACGTCCTACTGAATAAACATCCTTTGGAAAGGGGTAGAGTGAACCTAATAATAAATCATCTGGCTCACCTGAGAATTGAGACAAGTAACCAAATGGTTTATGAAGTAAATAATAATGAAAACTCAATTTTCTTTGCTACAAGTATAAACGAAGGCAGGCGGAAAGTTGAATGGGGTGAAGTCAATCGCTACCTTTTCGAAAACACGTTTGATATGTTTCTTTGAAGTCAACGAATATTGAAATTGTACGTAGTTACCATTCACACGCAAGGACTTGTAGGAAGCATCTAGAACAGCGTCTCTCAATTGTGGAGGGAATACTGCTAAAGGCAATGATGAAACTACGATGTCAGCTTGGGTTAAATTCAATTTATTTAAGTAATGC
>JBIIKG010000147.1:0-7261 GCA_044233275.1 Crocinitomicaceae bacterium
TATGTAAACTGGTACAATCAGCAAAAAAATAGCAACTACGATGTAAATGTAGAGAGTACTGAACACGACGAACCTTGGCCTTCTGGTCGACCAAATCATTACTTGTTTGACCTAAACAGGGATTGGGCGTGGGCAACGCAAGTAGAAACACAACAGCGCTTAGTTGTTTACAATCAATGGCTTCCTCATGTGCATGTTGATTTCCATGAACAAGGAATGAACGATCCTTATTATTTTGCGCCAGCTGCAGAACCCTTTCATGAGGTAATAACCAATTGGCAGCGTGAGTTTCAAAATGGATTGGGACGAAATCACGCAAAACACTTCGATCAAAATGGATGGTTCTATTTTACACGTGAAATTTTCGATCTTCTTTATCCAAGCTATGGTGACACCTACCCTACTTTCAATGGTGCAATCGGAATGACTTACGAACAAGGTGGAAGTGGACGCGGCGGATTAGGTGTAATTAATGCCGAAGGCGATACCTTAACCTTAATCGATCGAATGATTCATCACCATACCAGTGGAATGTCGACCGTTGAATATTCTTCCTTGCAAGCAACAAAATTGATCGATGAATACAAGAAATTCGTTTCTACCAAAAATTACAAATACAAGTCGTTTGTAGTTGGAGGAAACACTGAAAAAGTAGCTATTCTTAAGGATTTATTAGATAAGCACGAAATTGAATATGCGTATGGAACTGGTGCTTCTGTTAAAGGTTTTGACTATTCAACAGGTAAATCAGGTTCAATGAATGCGAGTGATCAACACTTGATTATTCAAACCAATCAAAAGAAAGGAACACTCGTGAATGTCTTATTCGAACCTAGAACTAAGTTAGCTGATTCAATGACTTACGATATTACAGCTTGGTCGTTGCCTTATGCGTATGGACTGAATGCAATTGCCTCTGAAACAGCGATTAAAGGTTCTAACAATCAAAAAGCAATTGAGCAAAAAATCGCAGCTAATGACACCTATGCTTATTTAATTCGCTGGGAAAGTATGCGAGATGCGCAATTCTTAAGTGAATTATTGCAAAAGGGAATTAAAGTACGTTACAATGAATTGGTGTTTACTTTTGGACAAGAAGCCTATAATCCAGGGACATTAATCATCGTAAAAGGCGAAAATAAAATCCCAAACATTGATCAACTCATACAGGAAACAACTATGAAATATCAGTTGAATTATACTACGACAACTACTGGTATGGTTGATACTGGAAAGGATTTTGGATCTTCTTCTGTCAAATTAATTGAGCAGAAAAAAATTGCTCTTTTGACCGGTGCTTACGCTGAATCCTTGAACGCAGGTGAAGTATGGCATTTCTTCAATAAGGAACTCAATTACCCAATTTCTTTGCTCAATAGCGAATCTTTCTCACCTGATCAGTTAAATGGATTTGATATTTTAATTGTCCCTGAAGGATATTACGGTGGTGTAATCGGTGGTGCAAAAGATGCGTTGGATGAATGGATAAACAAAGGTGGCAAGATTATCGCCATTGGTTCTGCACTTAGCGCTTTTAATTCTGATAACGGTTTCGCATTAAAAGCGAAAGAGACAAATACTGCGGATACAACGGCCAATGAAAATCGTCACGAACACGCGCACATCACTTATGATACACAAGAACGTGAGGGAATTAAAAACGCTATTACTGGTGCCATCTTTAAATGTAAAGTAGAGAACACCAATCCTTTGGCTTTCGGGTACGGCGATACTTATTTTTCTTTGAAACTAAGCGCTAATTCCTATGATTTGTTGCCTTCAGGAAACAATGTAGTTTACATAGACAATGATTCAATACCAATAGCTGGTTTTGCGGGATGCAATACAACAAAAAATCTGCCTAAAACACTTGTTTTTGGACAAGAAAACCGTGGGAATGGTTGTGTAATTTACATGGTGGACAATCCATTGTTTCGAGGGTTTTGGGAGAACGGAAAACTATTATTTGTAAACGCCTTATTTTACGCAAACAATTAAGATGAAATTAAAAACTTTTTTAGCTACTGGCGCAGGAATCATTATTGCTTACGCTACCATCTTTTTAGTCGAAATGCTCGGAATGAATTTATTTCCTAGCGACGAGAAATTCAAACCAACTAACTTGGAAGAATTAAAGCGTTTGATTGAAAATATTCCTGTCATGGCCTTGATGATTATAGCCCTTGGTCACGGACTAGCCATTTTTCTTGCAGGAGTAACGGTAAACAAAATTGAACCGAATTCAATCGCAGGTTACTTGGTTATTTTCTTACTCCTACTTTTCGGTACAATCTCCAATTTATACATGATTCCCCATCCAATTTGGTTTGTTGTAACTGATGTGGCTGTCTTTAGTGCTGGCGCCTTGGCAGGTTGGAAACTGCTTAAATGGACCAATTAAATTCAGGATTCGGAGTTTGCAATTCAGGATTCGTTATTACCACTGAGCAACTGAGAACACGGAGAAGTTTTTTAAACACTTAGTGAACATAGAATCTCTGTCTCTTTGTGCCTCTCCCGAAAATCGGGACAAGTTGTGGTGAAGATTTGGTATTTTGGATTTAGGATTCGTAACCCAAGACACCAAAGGTGTCCTCTGTGACCTTTCTTGAATATTCAGTCTCTGTAACTTTGTGCCTCTGTGTTGAAAAAACCTCTAAAGATCTTACTTTAACTCCAAAAATCGAGTCAACACCTCAAACGTCCCAATCGCTGGATCAACCTTGTAAAAATCTGTTGAGATAATTTGAGCTTGACTTTTTAAAGCAGCTTCAAGAAGTGAATAATCATTATTTCGGGCATGCATTGTTTCAACATCAGATCGTGTGCGCACAATGTACATACTTGTAAGTTCGCTAATCGCCATTTCATTGTTCAATGGATCATTACGCTTCACAAAAGCCGTTGAATTTTCAGTTGGCTCGCTGTAAACGAACATGGGACGCTTCTCTCCGTTCTCCAAGAATGATTCGTACATTCCATTTCGATCGCCATCAATTATAAAGAATACTTTGCCTAGACATTCATTCAACCGAGGCCATCCTTCGACTGATAAACGCTCTTTGATTGTTGCATATTTTCCCTTCAAATCGGTTGGAGTGAACAGATCCGAGGTGCCGAAAACGCTCAGAATTTCTGAATCAAGTTCTAGATAAGCCTTTTCATCAAACTTCGTTGCTTTTTTGAATCCAAGGAATCGCAAGAATTTAGAATAATCACCGGGACTATCATTTTTTGGTTCAATATTGATATAAATAGGTGTGTGATTTGGATTTGATTTGCTCCATGCATGAATCTCTGTTAGAGCCGCTTTAAACGTTAGATAATTCGTTTCATAATCGATATCAGCAATGTGGAGCATTTTGAATCCCGGCTGACGCATGACAGAATCTTTCACTCGTTGTTTCACTCCACCAACAAATAAATTCAGTCGGCGTTTTCGATATTTTCCTCCTTTTGGATCGTAATACACATCCAATTCAATTCCACGGATTCCATACGTTGAGAATTGCTCCGACAAAGGTAAATGACCATAATCCATTCTTTTCGGATCCATATCATCCCCCAAACGTTTCTTAAATCGTTGTAAAAATGAAAGTACTTTTGGATTTGGCTTTTGCTTGTAACTATTATGCGATGCCAAAACGCGCCACTCATTCAAACGAATAGTATCATTTAATTGACCGTAAGAAACAGAAAATAAGGAGAAAAAAAGAAACAAAAGAATCTGTGAACGGATATTCATTTGTTTATTTTTTCTTCGTGTTGATTTGAAAACCTAAACCTGCGGAAATGGCGAGTTCATCCGACTTCAAGGAACCAATACTAAGGCTTCTTACAGTAGAATTAGTATAAGTCAAATCAGCAAAGAAATGAAAGTACTTCCAAACATAATAAGCAGTTCCTATTTTAAAAGCAAAACTAGGAATCACCGAAGCACCAGATTTATAAATAGTTTGTACAACTGAAACACCGGGTTGAAAACCTATATAATTATCCCAATTCTTTACCCCTTTGTGGTAAAAAGCACCAAAGTAGGTATTCACCGCACCATTATAGACCATGTCAGTTGGCGCATTCGCCGCACCTTTAATGTAATAAAAAGTTTCACCTCTTAAACTAAAGTTTTCATCCAATTGATAGGCTACAAATCCATTGAGGTAAATATTCTGAACATCTCTATTTAAAATCATTGAAGGTGTAATTGTCGCAGAAGCTTTCAATGTTCCTTGTCTGATATATTGCTCTTGACCAATTGCCATGAAACTACTCATCACGACAATCAAACTGATTAATCTTACCATAAATCCGCAATTTTATAATTGATACCAGCATGAAAGAGCAAATGTCCCTCTAAACTAGCGCCTTTTTCTGAGTGAAACTCAACCTCTCCGCCGTGTAAATGTGCATCAACGTGATTTCCTAAATGAATCATATATTGACTAGCAACAGATAAATCAAGACGCTGTGATAAATTGAAATGAACTCCTGCTCCACCTTGAACCGCTGAACTCCATCGTTCCATAAAATTATTCGGATCTGAATTATCCACTAAACGTGTATAATCAAAACAATGTCCAGCCAAAATATATGGTCGAGCAATAACGTCTGTCTTCTTTGTTGGATAAAACAATACGCTCCATCCTATATGGTAATCGGTTCGACTTGCATAATCTTCAATATCTCCTGTGATGTAATCAAAAAACCAGTCAGAATTTACTCGATCAGCAAACTGAAGGCGGAATTGTCCCCCAACACCCATACCTGTATTACCAAATTGTCCATGATTAAAAGTACTTAAGGTTGTTCTAACCCCAAGACTGATAAGTCCACCATAATTGTTTATGATGTTCAATGGTTGCGCAAATGAATTGAGTCCAAAGAGACAGAATAAGAGTAGCAATCTCATGTTGATTCGTTTTTGTGGTTTCAAATGTAACGCTTAGAAATAGTATTTCGTGCACTTAATATTCACAGAAACAAAAAAAGCAGTGAAAATCACTGCTTTTAATAATTATTTTTTCAAATTTTCAAATCAATTTAATCTTCAAATTTCTTGAAAATAAGTGTTCTATTCAGCTGAAAAACGATCTATCACCTGCTGCGTTACCCCAGTATTTGAGAATCCACCATCATGGAAAAGATTCTGCATCGTTACGTAACGAGTTAAATCAGAGAATAAAGTAATACAATAATCTGCACAAGCATCAGCATCAGCGTTTCCTAGAGGCGACATCATATCAGAGAAACTGATGAATTCAGAGAATCCTTTCACTCCGCTTCCTGCTGTAGTCATTGTTGGTGACTGAGAAATAGTATTCACACGAACTTTATTGTCAACACCAAAATGGTATCCGAAACTACGCGCAATAGATTCCAAATAGGCTTTGTTATCTGCCATATCGTTATAATCAGGGAAAACACGTTGTGCAGCAATATAAGTCAACGCAACGATTGAACCCCATTCGTTCATTGCATCCAATTTCTTAGCTGTTTGCATTACTTTGTGAAAAGAAAGCGCAGAAACATCCAAACCTTTCATTGTATAATCGTAGTTCTCAGAAGTATAGTGATTTCCTTTACGAACGTTTACAGACATTCCAATCGAGTGCAAAATAAAATCAATTTTACCTCCCAAAATCTCCATTGATTCAGAAATTAATTTCTCTAAATCTTCAATGCTCGTTGCATCAGCAGGAATAATTTTAGATCCCGTTTTCTCAGCAAGGTTATTGATTTCACCCATTCGCATCGCAATTGGTGCGTTTGTTAAAACAAACTGAGCTCCTTGTTCATGTGCCTTTTCAGCAACGTGCCAAGCAATTGATTGACTATTCAATGCTCCGAAAATGATTCCTCTTTTTCCTTTCAATAAATTATTTGCCATCTTGGTTTTATTTGGATCCAAAGATAACCATATTTCATGAAATGATTAATATTCATTGAAGATGCAATACATCAAATAGTATTAATACACTCAATTTAGTATCAAAACTTCATTTATTGTCAGTCCTTTCGTACATTTGCCGCCACAATAAACAGAATAAATTGAAGAGATTTTTCCGCAGTAAATGGTTTAAAATACCCTTTTACACTTTTTTAGTTGGATTTGCACTAATAGGATTTTTCCTTACAGCCAGTTATGTGGCAATAAAGTTTCGTTTTACGGACGAAAAAGGTTCTGTGGATGTCAATGACCGTTACTTTCATGAGATCCGAGATAAATATGACCAATCCTTTAAAAAGGACACCTCATCTGTTAATTTTGATAATTACGAAGCCTTGCAACGCATTCTTTTGCTGAACCGCTTTTATCCAAAAAATGCGCAACACATCATGCATGCATACAAAAACAGTAAAGATGATCGTGAGGTATTACGAATGCTTGACGCAGCTGATATACAACTCAAAAAGAATAAGTACTACATATCTCAATTGTACAAATTGAAATATGAACTTAAAAAAGAACGGAAAATCCGAATGGAGAGCATCTATGATTGGATGAATATTTCTGAATGGCAAGATTTTAAAATTGCAGTCGCGAAAGATACCCATCTCATCGATTCAGTTGCGAAAGTAACTGGTGTTGAATCACGCTTAATTGTTGCCTGTCTGGTTGGAGAGCAAATTCGATTGTTCAATTCAAATCGCGAAGCCTACAAAAAATGGATTGGTCCGCTAAAAGTACTATCAGTTGAGTCGCAATTTTCGTTTGGTGTTACAGGAATTAAAGAACATACCGCACAAAAAATTGAAGGATATTTAAAGAATCCTAGCAGTGAATATTACCTAGGTGCGAAATATGAAAACCTATTAGATTTCAATACAGCAGATACAACCAAAGAACGCTTAGATCGACTTACCTCCTACCGAAATCACTTTTATTCATACATGTATGCAGCAGTGTTTTTGAAACAAGTAAAAGTACAATGGGAGCGAGCTGGATTTCCAATTGAAAATCGTCCAGAAATCTTGGCGACACTTTTCAATGTTGGTTTTCCACAATCAAAACCAAAGTCAAACCCAAAAGTTGGTGGTTCAACCATAAAGATTTATGAAAAACCGTATACTTTCGGAGCAATTGCCTTTCAATTCTATTATTCAGGTGAATTATTCGAACTTTTTCCTATCCAAACCAAGAAATTTGATTGGGATGAAAAAGCTTAATCCATTCTTAATTCTTATCATTTCGATTCTATTAAATTCTTGCTCACAGCCAGAAGTGAAGGTAGAAAAAAAGAACGTTCCGGAAAAATATTCA
>JBIIKG010000024.1:0-22252 GCA_044233275.1 Crocinitomicaceae bacterium
TAAATGATTTTATCATCAAAAACATCCATTACAACATCTTCACTTCGGTCGATAGATCCACTTATAAGTGCTTTTGATAGTTCGTTTAAAACTTGCTTTTGAATTACACGTTTCACAGGTCTCGCGCCAAAGAAAGGGTCATAACCAGCTTCTGTGATCCAATTGAAAGCATCTTTTGTAATTAGTAAATTGATGTCTTTTTCTTTCAATTGTTTTTTCAAAATGTTGAGCTGTAATTCAACTATTTCTTCGATATTCTGACGAGTCAATGGCAAGAACAAAATAGTTTCGTCGATTCTGTTTAAAAACTCTGGACGAATTGTTTGTCTCAATAATTCCAATACTTGAAGCTTTGCTTTTTCAGCCGCTCGATCAAATTCTGCAGGTTTAATAGTGTCAAAATTCTCATGTATCAGGTGTGAACCAAGATTGGACGTCATGATGATGATTGTATTTTTAAAGTTTACTAAACGACCTTTGTTATCAGTCAAACGTCCATCGTCAAGTACTTGAAGTAAAATATTAAAAACATCTGGATGCGCCTTCTCTATTTCGTCTAAAAGTATAATCGAATAGGGGCGACGACGAACGGCTTCAGTCAGCTGACCTCCTTCTTCGTATCCAACGTATCCCGGAGGAGCTCCTACAAGCCTACTCACTGAATGTTTTTCTTGGTATTCACTCATGTCAATTCGCGTCATCGCATTCTCATCGTTAAAAAGATAATCAGCTAATGCTTTTGCCAATTCCGTTTTTCCGACACCAGTAGTTCCCAAGAAAATAAATGATCCTATCGGTTTTTTCGGGTCTTGAAGTCCCGCACGTGAGCGCCGAACTGCATCAGAAACGGCTATGATTGCTTCATCTTGACCAATCACTCGTTTTCTCAGCTCATCCTCTAATTTTAGTAATTTCGAAATTTCACTTTCAATCATTTTGTTGATTGGTATTCCTGTCCATTTAGAAACAACTTCCGCAATTTCTTCCACATCAACTTCCTCTTTAATCATTTTTGATTTCAATTGCATCTCAATCAATTGATTTTTGAGGACTTCCAGCTTTTCTTCCGCCTCTTTGATTCTTCCGTATCGAATTTCAGCTACTTTTCCATAATCGCCCATTTTCTCCGCTTGATCTGCTTCGAATTTAAAGTTTTCAATGGCTTCTTTGGATTTTTGAATCGTATCAACTACATCTCGTTCAGCTTGCCATTTGGCTTTGAAAGCATCGCGTTGCTCAATCAAATTTCCTAGTTCCTTTTCCACGGCGTCGACCTTTTTTGTATCTTTTTCACGCTTAAGGGCTTCTCGTTCAATTTCAAATTGCATTATTTTCCGTTCCAATTCATCTAATTCTTCTGGTTTGGAATTTATTTCCATGCGCAGTTTTGAAGCCGCTTCATCGATGAGGTCAATTGCCTTATCTGGAAGGTGGCGATCGGTTATATAACGCTGAGACAATTCAACAGCAGCAATAATTGCCGCATCTTTGATGAGCACTTTGTGATGATTTTCGTATTTTTCTTTGATTCCACGGAGTATAGAAATGGCATCTTCTGTCGTTGGTTCATCAACAAGAACAGTTTGGAAACGTCGAACTAATGCTTTGTCTTTTTCAAAGTACTTCTGATATTCATTTAGCGTTGTGGCTCCGACAGCTCTTAATTCGCCTCTTGCAAGTGCAGGTTTTAATATGTTCGCGGCATCCATTGCGCCATCTCCGCCTCCAGCACCTACAAGCGTGTGGATTTCATCAATGAATAAGATGATTTCTCCTTCTGCGCTAATAACCTCTTTGATAACTGATTTTAATCTTTCTTCAAATTCACCTTTGTATTTTGCACCAGCAACCAGTGCACCCATATCAAGGGAGTATACAATTTTAGATTTTAAATTTTCTGGAACATCCCCATCAACAATTCGATGCGCTAATCCTTCTGCAATAGCAGTTTTTCCCACACCGGGTTCACCGATAAGTATTGGGTTGTTTTTGGTTCGTCGTGTAAGAATTTGCAAAACACGTCGAATTTCATCGTCTCGACCAATGACAGGATCGAGTTTACCATTTTTTGCAAGTTCATTTAGGTTTTTAGCATATTTTTCTAATGATTTATACGTTCCTTCTTGACTATTGGAAGTAACTTTTTCACCGTTTCTTAAATCCATAATTGCCTGTTTAAGTGTGTTTTTAGTTAGTTTGTTGTCTTTAAGGAGGGATCCAATCGTGTCACCAGCATCAATTAAAGAATAGAGAATTAATTCGATGGCAACGAAGTCATCACCGAAAGTCTTCAGTTCACTTAATGCATAGTTCAGAACTTTATGTGTGTTTTGTGATAGGTATAAATTTCCTCCTTCCACTTTTGGATAGTTTTCTATAACTCGATCCAATGCCTTTTCAATGATTTCAAGATTAACATTGGACTTCTTTAGAATATAAGGTGTAACATCCTTGTCTGTCAAGAAGATTCCTTTTAGTAAATGTCCCGTTTCAACAGCTTGATTCCCGTTTGTTTCAGCAATCTGCTGCGCCATCTGTATCGCTTCTTGTGATTTTAATGTAAACTTATTGATATCCATCGCTATTTTGTTTACGTTCAATCGTCAAATTATAAACCAATGGAAAAAACAGCTTCTTTTCATGTTAAAATGGCAGTCCGAACTATTTACATATGACACAATGACTTGATTAGTAGGTTTTTTTGAAGATTTGAACATGTAAACCTGACTTTTCAACAATTATTGTAACCATTGTTAATAACTTCCGTAGTATTTGAAACAAACACAACAGCTATGAAATTAACAATCCTTTTTCTTTCTTGCGCAGTTTCTTCTCTTGTTTTAGGGAATAATGAAAAACAAATTTCAAAAAAGGAATATGTTGAGCAATGGCGTTCTACAGCTGTTCAACAAATGGTTCAATATAAAATTCCTGCAAGTATTACGTTAGCGCAAGCGATTTTAGAATCGGGGAGTGGTAATTCTGAGTTAGCAAAGAATGGGAATAATCATTTTGGGATTAAATGTCACGATTGGACAGGTCAAACCATGTATATTGATGATGATAAAAAAGGTGAGTGTTTTCGTGTGTATGTGAGTGCCGATGAATCGTACGTTGATCATAGTGATTTCTTGAAAACAAAACAACGCTATTCAAAGTTGTTCGCTTTAGAACAAACTGATTATAAGGGATGGGCAAAAGGATTAAAAGAAGCTGGATACGCGACAAATCCTAAATATCCTGACTTATTAATTGGTATAATTGAAGATTTGAAGTTAGAAGAATTGGATAAATTGGGAATTCAAAACAATGAAGTTGCTCCTGCATTAGCCGAAAATGCTAAAAAAGAAACAATTGTAAAAGCTTCTGCTCATCAAGTGTTTAATCACAATAACAAAGTAAAGTATGTTGTTGCTAAAAAAGGCGATACGTTTTATCGAATCGCTCAAGAAACAGGTTTGGCTTTAAGACAATTGTATAAATACAATGATTTTGACAGTAAAAAAGATGTTCTTATAGAAGGCGATATTGTTTACATTCAACCTAAACGAAATAGATCTAAAAATAAATTTATTGTTTTAAAAGAGGCAATGACGGTGAATGAGCTTTCTCAATTAGAAGCCATTTCACCAGAAAAGATTATGAAATTAAATGAAATTTCTTCTGAGGGACAAGAACTGTCCAAAGGAGAAAAAGTTATCCTCCGTTAGTGAATAGTTCAGTCTATTTCGATAGACAATGTGAGGTTTTTTAGTTTGTTGTTGTTTGTTTGAAAAGCGTTGGGTAACCAGCGCTTTTCTTGTATTGCTAAAACCGTATATTGAAAATAGGATTACAACAAAATGTCTCCATTTGCCTTTTACTAAAACGATTTTACCGTTTAATCAACAACTTTAAGTGTTCGACACATTATTTAAAAGTTATTCTGTATTTTAGGAATCTAATTTTGCGTTATGAAACCTTCAACGGAGTTATATAAACTGATTAAATCGCTTTCTAAATCAGAAAAAAGATTTTTCAAACTGAGTTCTTCATTACAGTCAGGTGATAAGAATTACTTGAAAATATTTGATTTTATTGAAGGTCAAGGCAAGTATGATGAAGATGCTTTAAAGGAAGAATTTAAGGCTGAAACCTTTGTGAAGCATTTGCCTTCTGAGAAGAATCACTTGTATAAATTGATTTTAAAAAGTTTACGTTCATATTACAGTGAGCAATCAATCAGTAGTATTTTAAAGCAAGAAATTAAAAACGTTGAGATTCTTTACAACAAGGCCTTATATAAGGAATGTGAGAAATTTGTTGTTCGAGCAAAGGAGGTAGCGCGAGATCATGAGAAGTTTTATTATTGGTTCGAGTTACTTTCATGGGAGAAGAAATTACTAGAAGAAGCCTACGAATCAGGTGAGTTTTCAAGGAATTTGGATGAATTGATTGAAGAAGAAGAAATGGTGATTGCGAAGTTGAGAAACTTGGCTGAATATCAAGTTGTGTATTCCAAGATTAATCTAATTTTTAGAAGTGGTGGATTCACTAGAAATGAGAATGAGCGCAAAGTTGTTGAAGGAATTGCCGATTATCACTTAATTAAAGGCAAAAATACAGCTATTTCAACTCGTGCTTCATCGATGTGCTATTATATTAAGGGCTTGTGCGCTGCGACAAATCGGAATTTCGATGATAGTTACACGTTCTTCAACAAAACGCGGGAGATACTTGATAAGAATCTAAATATTAAATCTGATTCCGGTCAACGATATGTAATGACGCTTTCACATTTATTGAGATGTTATATTGATGGAAAAGACTTTGTGAAAGCACAAGCATTGATTGATGATTTGCGCGGATTAGAAGGTACAAAGGGATTCAACTCAACGGATATAACTGTACGAATTTTTACGATTACTTATAATTTGGAATTAGCACTTTTTCATGCGATGGGTGAGTTTCAAAAGAGTGTTGAATTGATTCCAAAAATTGAGGCGCTGGAAGAGCAATTCGGTGATAAAGTTTCCAAGGAACAAGAGATTTTGTTGACTTATAACAAGGCGCATAGCTACTTTGGAGTGGGTGATTACAAGAAAGCGTTGTATTATATTAATTTGGTTTTAAATGATAATGAACAAAATTTACGACAGGATATTTACAGTTTTGCGCGCTTATTTAATCTTGTTTTACACTTTGAATTGGAGAATTACGACTTCTTAGAATATATCATTAAGTCAACCAATCGCTACTTCAGCAAGCAAGAAAGAGATTTTGAAGTGGAGACAGTATGTATAAAGCACATTCGCAAATTATCTAAAATTCTAAGTCAAAATGAGCGTATTGCGGTTTTTGTAGCAATGAAAGAGGAATTAGATATGCTTTTGCAAGATCATAATGAAAAGGTAGTGCTTGAATACTTTAATATTACAGCATGGGTTGAGAGCAAAATCAACAAAATTTCAATGTCAGAAGCGGTGAAAAAGAATTTAAAATAAGAGGGCAACACTCACAATTACTTGGTGAGTTGTCGAAGCGATTTTAGTGAAACTATCAGCGAAAGCATAATAATTTTTTGTCATTGCACGAGTTTTGTAAGCAATGTCAGCACTAAATGTTTTTGTTTTGAATCCTAGTCCACCTGAAAATATAAAGTCACCGGATTTTTCAGCATCTACAGCTTCTTTAAAAGCATTGCCATAGTACGCTAATCCTCCGCGCAAGTAGATTCCTGAGACTATCACCAATTCTCCACCTAAGCGAATATTTAGAGCTGGTTTGAAAACGCTATCGGCATAACGATTTTCAGCTTCATAATTATAAGGTGCGTAATCAGCATCATTGGTAGTCTTAAAATGAGCTTGACGATAATCTATCGCTTCAACATCTAAATTCAAACACCCATGTGTTCCAAAGACATATGCCAACGAACCAATTGCTCTGAAAGGACTTCTAATTCGGTATTTGTAGTCACCTGTTGGAATTAAGTCAACTGGAATGGTTTTAATTGAATCATCGAAAGTGGTCGTCATATTTGCAGTCCATTCATCGGTCAATTTTCCAAAGTTGGGTGTGTGAATAGCTAAGCCTACTCGAAAAGATTCTGAGAATAAATAAATAGCGCCGATCTTTAAGTTTTTGCCCCATCCTTTGGTCGTTAAATCATAGGTGTAATTAAACGAACGCATGCTTGTTCCTGAGATGTCAGTCAATGTTTCTGTGTGATCTATGTTTTCCTCGTAATTATGATATCTGAATCCAATGTTTGCTCCAACATACAATTTATTTAAGTAGTTAAAACTGTAGGATAGAAACAATTCAGTTTGGCCGCCTTTTGAGCTTACAGTGCGATCATGAATTACATCGCCAGCATTTAGAAGTGAATAATAAGATGAAGTGCTTGGATCCCAATTTATTGCATAACTTTCATAAGCAAGTGAGGAACTGAATGGGAAGTCAACATTCAAAAATTGAGGCTCGTATCCATAAGCTTGTGAGGTAAATTCATCCAATAAGGATGCGTATTGCTGCCCAGAATAACGAATTGTATTTTTGAAATTTTCGATTCTATTCATTCCAAAGCCAAACTGTTGATACAATTTCCCTGTTGTTTCTTTCGAAACATCCTCAGTAACTACTACAGCAAAATTAGATAGTCCTCCAAAACCATTGGTACTTTTTACAGTGTTATCATTAAAAGTTGAATTGTTGGTATTTGCTCCACCGTAAATTGACATTCCAAACTGTGAACTTGAGTATCTGCCGTAACCGGCTGGATTAATTTGAGAACTACTTAAGTCTGCACCTAAGGCACCAAAAGATCCTCCCATGGCTTCAAAACGAGCAGAACCATTGTAAGTCGTGCGCGAAAAACGATACAAATCTGTTTCGTTTTGTCCCCATAACTGAATTGTCAAAAAAAGAGAAAGTAAAAAGAAAACAATTTTCATTGGGAGGGATTAATTTCTTCTTCCTGAACCAGAATTATTTCCACTACCTGATCGTCCTCCACTTGAACCACCTGAAGTTCCGGATGATCCAACGCGAGAGCCACCTGAGACAGTCCCAGAATTTACTCTTCCACCATTTTCATTTCCACCTATTGAACCACCTGATGTCGAAGAATTTGTTCTTCCTGAATTACTAATTGTTGAAGATCCAGAAGTTGTTGATCGAACCCCTCTGTCGGAAGTTGATGTATAATTAATTGGTTTTGAAGTTGTAATCCTTCCTGAAGTGGATGTTAACGATGGTCTAACTGGTTTGGTTTGACCTACTACTAAAGTTGGATCAATCTTACGATTACTTACAATTGTTTGATGAATAGGCTTATTCGTTGGTGTTGACGCGAATGTCGATTTAACCGTATTTCCTTGCGGTCTCCCAGATGGATTACCAAAACCAGCTGAAGTTCCTCTCGGACCTGAATGGTGGTTATAATTTGTTGTTACTGTTCCTGGGTTGTATGAAGTGTTACCATAGTTACCGTATCCATAACCGAATCCTCCGTAAGGATTGAAGCCATATGGGTTATATCCGTATGGATTGTAAAAACCCATTGAATTGTAGAATGGATCATTACCAAATGGCGCGTAAGGACTATAAAAGTTGGGTGAGTAACCGAATTGATTAAAAGGTCTGTTTCCGTAGAATAGAGAGTAGGTATAGAATGAACATCCGCAACCGATATAAAAGTAAGATGCATTTCTGCATAAAGGATAATAACTTAATTCATCTAAATTATTATAGTAATTTGAGGATACCATCCCTGCGTTTTGTTTATTTTTAAACGTTGAATACGATGTTTCATCATTTAATGATTCACCCACAGGAAGTTCGTTGCTCTTCAAAACGTATACGTCATCATCAACCAATAACTTGGGTGAATAACAAGATGTAATTAACAAACTTAAAACTGGGAGTACGATTAAAATTTTTGAACTTTTCATCATGCTTCAATTTACGATTTTCATAAAGGTATTGTTTAATTTCTAACTTTGCAAAAGCATTTTATACAAAACTATTTTTTTAACTTTTTATGGCTCAAAAATACGCAACACGAGAAGAGGATTATTCCAAATGGTATAACGAATTGGTTTATAGAGCTGATTTGGCTGAACATTCTGATGTAAGAGGTTGCATGGTTATTAAGCCCCATGGGTATGCAATTTGGGAGAATATGAGGGCAGTTTTAGACGCAAGATTCAAAGAAACTGGTCACTCAAATGCTTATTTTCCTTTACTTATTCCTAAGTCATACCTAAGCAAAGAAGCTAGTCATGTAGATGGTTTTGCAAAAGAATGTGCTGTTGTGACGCATTACCGTCTTAAAAACGCTGAAGATGGAAGCGGAATTATTGTTGATCCAGCTGCGAAATTGGAAGAAGAATTAATTATTCGTCCAACCTCAGAAACAATTATTTGGAATTCATATAAGAACTGGATCCAATCATATAGAGATTTACCTATCCTCATTAATCAATGGGCCAATGTGGTGCGTTGGGAAATGCGGACACGCCTGTTTTTGCGGACTGCCGAGTTTTTGTGGCAAGAAGGACACACCGCTCACGCTGCTAAAGAAGAGGCAATAAGTGAAGCAGAGTTGATGTTGGATGTTTATGCTGAATTTGCTGAGAAATACATGGCAATGCCTGTAGTTAAAGGAAGAAAAACGGAATCTGAACGATTTGCAGGTGCCTTGGATACTTTATGTATTGAAGCGATGATGCAAGATGGTAAAGCTTTACAAGCTGGGACATCCCACTTTTTGGGGCAGAATTTTGCCAAGGCTTTTGAAGTGAAATTTGCTGATAAAGAAGGGAAATTAGAATATGTTTGGGCAACTTCTTGGGGTGTTTCAACGCGATTAATGGGAGCGCTGATAATGACGCATTCGGACGACGAAGGATTCGTTGTTCCACCAGCTTTAGCTCCGATTCAAGTAGTGGCTGTACCAATCTATAAAACGGAGGAAGAGTTTGCCGCAATTGGTGAGAAAATGACTGATCTTGGTGCTAAATTGAAGGCTAAAGGAATTTCATTTAAGTATGACAATGACGATAATCGTCGACCAGGATGGAAATTTGCTGAATATGAAGCAAAAGGAATTCCTGTGCGTGTAGCAATGGGACCAAGAGATTTAGAAAACGGAAAGGCAGAAATTGCGCGTCGTGATTTGAAAACGAAGGAAGTGGTCGATTTTGATGGACTAGAAAATTACATCGAGGATTTGCTTGCCGCAATTCAAACAAACTTATTAGAAAAAGCGCGCAAATTTAGAGATGACAATACCTTTGAAGTGGATTCATACGAAGAGTTCAAGCAAAAGATTGATAATGGTGGATTCTTCTTGGCTCATTGGGATGGCACAGCTGAAACTGAATCAAAAGTGAAAGAAGAAACACAAGCGACTATTCGTTGTATTCCTTTAGATCAGAAAGAGGAGGCAGGTTTCTGTATGGTTACTGGCAAGCCATCTAAAGGAAGAGTAATCTTCGCGAAAGCATATTGATATGAAAATAGAAGAGAATAGAAAGGCGATACTTGATTTATTGTTGCATAAAGCAGCCTTAAAACAAAACATCGCAGATGATTCGGAAAAGATCTTTTTAACATTCAAGGAGACCATTAAAAAGGAAATTGAAGCATTAAGTAAGTTAGTTAAAGATCCTCGCATTCGTTTGAGTTGCAAGGAAATTGGAAATTTCGAAATGCATGTGTATATCGGAAGCGATGTTTTGGTTTTTCACTTGCACAATAATGTGTTCCGTTTACCTGATGATAATCCACTTTGGGGGACTCAATATTTCAAAGAAAATGATGATAATGGTTTTTTTGGAATCATTTATATCTACAATTTTCTGGCTGAAAGCTTCATTCAAAATCGATCAAATGACCAAGGAAACTTAATCGGAAGGGTGTTTATGAACCATGAACGCCATTTTATGATTGAAGGAAAAGGGCAATTGGGATACTTATTTAGAGACGCCCAGAACATGGTTTTAAGTAACGATGCTATCAAATTGGTGATCCAAATGTCCTTCGTTTTTGCCATAGAATTCGACCTTTTAATTCCACCATATGAGATAGTTGCGGATTTGACGGTTGGTGAAATTCAACTTATCAGTAACAACCTCCAAATACAAACTGGTAAGCGCCTTGGTTTTAAGATGAAATCAGACGACAACGATTTTTTTTAAAAAAATACTGAAAGACGTTTGCTATTAAAGTTTTTCAGTATATATTTGCACTCCCAAATTTAGCGGGGAGAATTGTTTTTAATGGCCCATTCGTCTAGTGGTTAGGACGCCAGGTTTTCATCCTGGAAACAGGAGTTCGATTCTCCTATGGGCTGCAAGTTTGGACCAATTCGGCCCATTCGTCTAGTGGTTAGGACGCCAGGTTTTCATCCTGGAAACAGGAGTTCGATTCTCCTATGGGCTGCAGAAATGGTAATAAAGTAGAATAAAAATTTAATTAGATATAAAATGGCGAATCACAAGTCAGCGCAAAAAAGAAACAGATCAAACGAAGTTAAGAGACTTCGTAACAAATATCAGCACAAAACAACTCGTAATGCTGTTCGTAGATTACGTACGTTAACTGATAAGAATGAAGCGGCAACGTTAATGAACAGTGTAGTTTCTATGCTTGATAAATTAGCGAAACGTAATATTATCCACAAAAACAAAGCTGCAAACCTTAAATCAGGTCTTCAGTTGAAAGTGAATAAATTGTAATTCTTTTACAACAATATTTGAGGGGCTTATGCCCCTTTTTTTTTACCTTTAAATCCAGAATGAAACACCTCGTCGTCATTTTCTTGTTTTGTAATTGCGCACTGGCTTTTGGACAATTTGTCCCCTCAGTTGTGAATTACGATACTCTAAAAGGAAGTTTTCGCACAAATGGTGATTTGGATTCGATGGATATCATTTCCTTTAATAATACATCTTCACATCCAGGTGGAGGAAGCAATCAATTTCAATCTATAGCTACTGGAGACCTCTTTTACCAACAAATAGGTGGGTATCGAAATTTTGAAAGAACGGCATTTCCAAGTTATCGTTTTGCGGCCATACCTCACGTTGGATTTGCCTATTCATTCGGGACGCAAGGAACACAAATTGCTCAGTTGAATTACCAACAGTTATACGCTCGAAAAGTACTACTGAACCTGAACTATGAAAACAATCGTTCCAATGGCTATCTCAGAAATAGCGATTTTTTGAGAAATAAAGCTCAGTTGAATGTACTGAAATCGGGACGAATCTATTCTTTTGTCATCAATGCGCAGTACAACTCAAACAACAGTGGATTAAATGGAGGAATAACGAGTATTGCGGACCCAATTGCTTTTCCTTTGGTCTTTTTACCAGTTTCAAAAGAAAATGCCCGCAGTGAGTACCAATCTTCTCATGTGAATTTGGAAAATTACATTGATTTCAATAAAGATTCAACTGAGGGTATGGGTTTAATGACAAATCATCAACTAGATGTTCGCCAGCGTCGTTATACAGAAACAGATACATTATTTGGGATTTATAATCAGGTAAATATAGATTCACTTGAGTCAAGAGATTTTTACCAGTTTTCGAAATTGTCAAATGGCGCAGGTTTTTTCTTTCGTAAGAATCAATTTTTTGCTTCTACTAATGTGAATGCGACATATTGGAAGTATTTCAACTTAGATCAAGATCGAGATACAACTGAGTTTTCATTGAAAAGTGATGTAAAATATGCAGGTAAAAATTGGACAATTCAGCACAAACTGGATCTTAATTTAGTGGGGGCAAGAAACGAATGGCGAACAGGTGTGGAACTTAGTGCTCGTTTCGGGAAAACAGTTTGGAATAACGCTACACATATAGAAAGTGTTTTGCCAGATGTTTTTCAAAGACACTATTTCGCTAATAATTTTGCCTATCAAATGTCATCGTATGAACAACAATTTCGTATGAATATGTTGAATACTTTGACCACAACTGTTAGAGGTATAGAAACTGTTTTGACACATCAATCTTCTTTCTTCAAAGAAAATTATCTCTTCCTAAATGGTCAATGGAGAAATGACACCTTAACGAATTTTTCTTTCCACCGCATTGGATTGCGCGTGGGACTGAAATGGGGAATCTTGCATGTACAGCCAGAATATACGTATACAATTCGACCATCAGCATTGCTTATTGTTCCTAGACATACCATTAGAGCGCGCGTTTTATTGAAAGGAGCTTTGTTTAAAGCTAAGAAGATGAAAACTTACCTTGGCGTTGATGCAATTTATGTGTCAGGATTTGATCCAATGAGTTTTCTTCCAGCAATGGATGTCTATTCATTGAATACCAATGGAATTTCAGTGAGTAGTTTTAATAATCTTCACGTTTTTGGTGGATTTCAGATAGACCAGTTCCGATTCTTTGTGCGCTTCGAGAATATAGGATATTTCTGGAATGACAATTCACTTGAGTTGCTGGAGGGATATCCAATTGCTGGTGGACAATTGCGTGTAGGGTTAACGTGGGATTTCTTCAATTAGTAAGTTGCATTATTCACATTCCCATCTTCATTTGTTTCTTTCTTGAACGATCTTTAGTCATTCAACTTTTCTATCTTTACCCAAAATTAATCGTATGAAATTATTACAAGATAAAATTGTCCTTATTACGGGCGCATCGCGCGGTATCGGTAAAGCAATTGCTGAAGAATGTGTTAAGCAAGGTGCTAAAGTAGCGTTTACTTATTTGTCGTCTGATGAAAAAGCGAGAGCATTAGAAGCTGAATTGACTGCTACAGGCGGAATTGCTAAAGGTTTTAAAAGTGATGCTTCAAAATTTGATGATGCTCAGAAATTAGTAGATGATGTTGTAGCTGAATTTGGTACGATTGACGTTTTGGTTAATAATGCTGGTATTACGAGAGATACCTTGTTGATGAGAATGACAGAAGAGCAGTGGGATGAAGTAATGAACACGAACTTGAAATCAGCATTTAACTTAACAAAAGCAGTTCAACGTCCAATGTTAAAAGCACGTAGCGGCTCAATTATTAACATGTCATCTGTTGTTGGTGTAAGTGGAAACGCAGGACAGTCAAACTATGCAGCTTCAAAAGCTGGTTTAATTGGATTTACAAAGTCAATTGCACAAGAACTAGGCTCGCGAAACATTCGTTGCAATGCGATTGCACCTGGATTTATTGAAACAGAAATGACAGAAGTGTTGGATCCTAAGGTTGTTCAAGGATGGAGAGATTCTATTCCATTGAAAAGAGGTGGAACTCCTTTAGATGTTGCCAATGCAACTGTTTTCTTAGCTTCTGATATGTCAACATATGTTACAGGTCAAACAATTCACGTTTGTGGTGGAATGTTGATGTAAGAAATATAAAATTTGTTTTTGAACAGTCATTTGAAAAAGTGACTGTTTTTTTTTACATCTCCTTCGCCATTTCCGCAACTTGCAACTACAGCAAAACCTAATGAAAAAAGGAACAATCTGAAGAATGTAGTTTTCATAAAATAGTGTTAAATCGAACATAGAAATTGGAAATAAAATCTGCCATACCATCAGTTTTTATCTTGTTACATGAATTGTTTAATATTTGTGCGGATGTGATTAACTTTACAAAAAAAAGATCATGCATATTCGTCCAAGAAGAAACCGAAAATCAGCTGCAATTCGCCAAATGGTTGAAGAAACAAAAATTGGTGCTGAACACCTTATTTACCCAATTTTTTTAAAGGACGGAAAGAATATTAAAGAAGAAATTTCTTCCTTACCCAAGAATTATCGATGGTCGATTGATCAGCTCTTACCAGAGCTTGAAGCATGCATGAAATTAGGTATTATGACCTATGATATGTTTCCTGCTGTTGATGATCATTTGAAAGATACATTGGCTACATATAGCTACGCTGATGAGAATTTTTACTTGCATGCAATCCGAAAAATTAAGGAAACATTTCCTGAGATTGTACTAATGAGTGATGTAGCAATGGATCCTTACTCTTCAGACGGACACGATGGATTTGTTTCAAATGGACGTATCCTAAATGATGAAACATTGCCTATTTTAAATAAAATGTCACTTGCTCAAGCCCAAGCTGGAATTGATATTATAGGTCCCTCTGATATGATGGATGGTAGAGTAGGAAGCATTCGTGAAACATTAGATATCAATGGTTTTACAGATGTGTCTATAATGTCTTACACAGCTAAGTATGCAAGCGCTTTTTACGGACCTTTCCGCGATGCATTGAATTCTGCACCGAAACATGGAGACAAGAAAACATATCAAATGAATCCAGCCAATAAACGAGAAGCTATACTAGAAGCGGAGTTAGATTTTGAGGAAGGAGCTGATATGTTAATGGTGAAGCCTGCACTTTGTTATTTGGATATTATTCATGTTTTGAGAGAAAACTTTAATATTCCAATTACTGCATATAATGTAAGTGGTGAATGTGCTATGGTGTATGCTGCTGCAGAAAAAGGTTGGTTGAATTACGACATGGCTATTAGCGAAATGTTGTTGAGTATGCGCAGAGCAGGTGCGGATGGAATTTTGACTTATTTTGCAAAGGATTTCGCGACACTTTTGAAGAAATAAGTCGACGTTTTTACAATTTATATTCAAACATAATGAGTTCATTGTGTGTTTATAAACTATTGTTTTTACACCAATCTCTTTGCTATGTCAATTCATACTAAAATAGAAAATCTTCGCGTCTTTTTTGGGACACATCAAACGAAAGATGTAGCTTTTAGAAAAAAGCAACTACAAAAGTTAAAAGAAGTAATCCTTTCGAACGAGAAAAAGATTACCGAAGCCCTCTTTCTTGATTTACACAAATGTTACGAAGAGGCTTATTTAACTGAGTTTAGTTTTGTGCTGCAAGAAATCGATTATCACCTTAAAAATTTGGATGATTGGACCAAAGCTTTGCGCGTTCCAACTCCGTTTCACATCTTACCTTCCAAAAGTAAAATTCTGAATGAACCTATAGGTGTAGCTTTGATCATTGCTCCTTGGAATTATCCTTTTCAGTTATTGTTTAGTCCCTTGATTGGTGTAATATCAGCTGGATGTTGTGCAGTTTTGAAGCCTTCTCCATCAGCACCAAACATCGCTAAAGTGATGGATGAAATGATTCAATCGACTTTTGATGATAATTATATTTGTTTGATTCAAGGGGAAAGAGAAGTGAATGAACTTTTACTGAAAGAGCGTTTTGATGTCATGTTCTTTACTGGTAGTTCGACAGTTGGAAAGGTCATTATGCGAGCCGCTGCTGAAAACTTGACTCCCGTAATACTAGAATTGGGAGGCAAAAGTCCATGTATTGTGGATGAGGAGGCAAATCTTGAAATCGCTGCCAAAAGAATTATTTGGGGAAAAACAATCAACGCGGGACAAACATGCATAGCGCCAGATTATGTGTTTGTGCACGAAAAAGCGAAGGATAAACTTATCGAACAAATGAAAGTTGCCCTTCAGGAATTATTTGGTGAAGACATCGAGCAAAGTAAGTTTTATGGGCGAATAATTCATCAAGAAGCATTTGAACGCTTAGAAAATCTTTCCAAAGAGGGAAATATTCAAATTGGAGGAAGAATGAATAAGGAGAAATTATTCATGGAACCAACAATCATTGATGAAATCACTAATGATTCACTCATTATGCAAGGAGAAATCTTTGGTCCGCTTTTACCAATTTTAACTTACACGCATATTGATGAAGTAATTAAGTACATTAATTCAAACGAAAAGCCATTGGCTCTTTACTATTTTGGTCAGACCAAACAAGCAAATGAAGTTTTAAGAAAAACATCATCAGGTGGGGCA
Organism: Crocinitomicaceae bacterium; assembly: GCA_044233275.1. Lineage (GTDB taxonomy): Bacteria > Bacteroidota > Bacteroidia > Flavobacteriales_D > Crocinitomicaceae > M0103. The sequence goes on from JBIIKG010000024.1 coordinate 15,829, forward strand.
ACAATCAATGATACTTTGATGCACATTACCAATCATCATTTGCCTTTTGGTGGAGTTGGAAATAGTGGGATGGGTAGTTATCATGGAAAAGGGTCCTTTGATGCGTTTAGTCACCGACGAGGTATTGTAACGTCACCAACCTGGATTGATTTGCCGCTTAAATATCCGCCATTCAAGTATTTCAAGTGGATCAAGAAACTTATTTAAAAAAACAAATTGAAATTTTGTTGGAATGAAAAATATTCCTTTTTTTTCATGAATTTTAAAAAACACAATAGCAACATCATTATACTTTATTTTTCCGAGTGTGAGCAAATATTGTGTATACATAAATTGTTAAACCAGCTTGAACCATTCTTGCGGATTTTTATTTCCCTGTATTTTGAATCATCCGGCATTTTAACAAAAGAAAATGTTAAGAATAGCTGTTCAAAAATCAGTTCGATTGCAGGAGGATTCCTTGCTAATTCTCAAAGAATGTGGGTTAAAAGTCGATGCATTGTTCTTGGAATAGAGCGCGGACATATTGTTTCAGTACCTATTATTACTCAAGGCTAAAGGTTATGCTTTGAATGATATTTGTTCCACTCTAAATAGAAGAATAAGGTGATTTATCTTTTTTTAGATAAGTAACCAAGGTTACGTAAAAATTGAATTGAATAAATGACCTTTGTCCTGAATGAATTTTATACATTTAGCAAATGATCATCCTTGGATATGTATTGGCAATTTTAGTGGGCGTTTCCTTAGGCTTAATTGGCAGTGGGGGATCTATTTTGACTGTGCCAATTCTCGTTTATGTTATGGGTGTTGACCCAGTGCTTGCAACAGCATATTCTTTATTCATTGTCGGGGTAGCAGCGTTATTTGGTGGAGTCCAAAGCGCGTTTCAAGGGAGGGTAGATTTTAAAACAGTACTTATTTTTGGCATACCATCCGTACTTTCGGTTTTTGCAACAAGAGCCTTTTTAGTGCCGCTTATTCCGCATCATGTGTTTTCACTCTTTGGTTTTGAGGTAACGAAATCAATTTTATTAATGCTCCTTTTTGCCGTTGTAATGATTGCCGCATCGATTTCAATGATTAAGACAGAAAATGAAAGTGGCGTTTCTGGTAGTTCGAACTTGAAATACAATTACCCGCTTATTCTTATTGAAGGTTTAGTGGTTGGTATATTGACAGGATTAGTAGGCGCTGGAGGAGGTTTTTTAATTATTCCTGCACTCGTATTATTAGCAAAAATGCCAATGAAAATGGCTGTTGGTACCTCTTTGTTTATCATAGCAGCTAAATCTTTGATAGGTTTTACAGGAGATTTGAATGGGGATGAGGTGATAGATTGGCAACTCTTAGGAATCTTTTCTTTGGCATCAGTTATCGGAATTTTTATAGGCATTTTACTCGCGAAAAAAATACCAAGTGTTAAGTTGAAAAAAGCATTTGGTTGGTTCGTATTGGTAATGGGAGTTTATATAATATTAAAAGAATTAGTACTTTAAAGGTCAAATGTCAAGGGTAGCAATTCGCATTTCGGTTATTTCACTTCTGCTCGGTACAATGGTGGCACTGGTAATTCTTTGTATTCAATTGGGCAAGAATTACAATTCTAAAAATTGCCTATCTACTTTTGATCATGCTGCATATGAAAAGGATCAGGTAAGAATCGCTCAATTGGCAATGCTAGATAGTTTTTGGATAGTTCCCGAAATCTATTTGATAAAAGATGAGGCCTTAAAAGAAAAGGTTCTTTACGGGAAAGAATTAATTACCCACACGTCATGGTATTTAGGACCAAAAGGAACTGTTGATCAGTTAAGTAATGGCATGAATTGCCAAAATTGCCATTTAGATGGAGGGACAAAAATTTGGGGAAATAACTACGCCGGAGTAGCATCCACCTATCCAAAGGTCCGCGCTAGAAGTGGTAAATTGGAAAGTATTGAAAAGCGCGTCAATGATTGTATTGAGCGCAGTCTAAATGGACGTGCTTTAAGTGATGATTCTAAAGAAATGAAGGCAATTGTTGCTTATATAAAATACTTGGGAAGCACTGTTCCTAAAGATTCTATCCCAGAGGGAACAGGAATTGCCAAAATACCTTTTTTAAAGAGAGCTGCAGATCCAATGAAAGGAGCTAGTATTTATTCAGCTAAATGTGCCAGCTGCCATGGAAGCAATGGAGAGGGACAGCAATCAGGAAATCAAAAAGAGTATGTTTATCCACCTTTGTGGGGAGAACATTCCTACAATACAGGAGCAGGATTGTTTCGTTTGAGTCGTTTGGCAGGATATGTAAAATACAATATGCCATATGGCGCTTCTTATTTAAATCCGCAAATTAGCGATGAAGACGCATGGGATGTGGCAGCGTATATAAATTCTCAGCCGCGTCCAAGTAAAGACATCAGTAAGGATTGGCCTAAGATTGCTAAGAAACCGATTGATCATCCATTTGGACCTTTTTCAGATGGATTTACAGAAATACAGCACAAGTTTGGACCTTTTGGACCGATTGCCGCTGAAAAAAAGAAAAAGAAATAAAACAAGAAATATGGCAGAAGATCGTAGGAAGTTTATAAAGAATATTGGCGCACTAGGAATTGGCTTAGGTTTCGCAGGAAATTTAATGGCAGGTGACAACGAATCTTCCGAAAACGAAGAATTCGCAGAAGCAAACTGTGCAAAAGAAAATGATGAATTTACCATCACCATCTTGCAAACAACTGACGTGCACTGTCAAATTCACCCACACGATGAATTGTTCTGGGAGGATAATCAAATTAAATTCAGAAAAACGGGTGGTTACGCGCAAATGGCGACTTACTTCGATCAACTGAAAAAGAAATACCCAGATTCATTTTTAATTGATACAGGCGATATGTTTCAAGGAAGTGAATTGTCTGTTAAAACAACAGGTGAAGCATTCGTTCCGATTCTAAATGCCTTGAATTACGATTTGTATTTGCCAGGAAATTGGGAGGTGATTTACGGTAAACGCAAGATGCAAACTTTAATGGGAGCATTGAGTGCACCGAAAATTTGTGCGAATCTGTACCACGATTTAGGCGAAGGAAAGAGAGGTGAATTAGTATTTCAACCTTACCATATTTGGACGGTTAAAGGAGTGAAAATTGGTTTTCTTGGATACACTGATCACTTAGTTCCATTGCGACAATCGCCGAATTACAGTAAGGGAATTATTTACACCAAACCTGAAGATAACTTAGCGTATTACGTTGATTTATTGAAGAATCAGGAACAATGTCAGTTTATTGCTATCATTGGTCATCTTGGTTTATCGCAACAAATCAATTTGGCGAATTTACCAGAATGTGAGGGCGTCGATTATATTTTGGGTGGAGATACACATGAACGTGTCCGTGTTCCCATTCAATGTAAGTATTCGAAAGTAGTTGAGCCGGGTGCTTTTGGATCGTTTATCGGTAAATTAGATCTCAAAATTAAGCAAGGAAGGGTTGTAGGTGATTCGTATGAATTACTAGAAGTTGCTGAGTCGAAATTGAAACCAAAGAAAGCGATTCAAACCCTTTTAGAAGAAAAAGAACACCTTTACGCGGAGAACATTAATAAAGTCATTGGATACAGTACCATTCCATTGTACCGCTATTTTGTGATTGAAAATCCAATCGATACAATGATTGTGGATGCCTTGAAATGGAAGTTCCCAGAAATAAACATTGCACTTTCAAACGGATTCCGTTTTTGTCCACCGCGAAGTACACCGGATCAAACTGGAAATATTCCAATCACAAATGGTTATATCTACGATATGTTGCCTGTAGATAGCACGGTTCGAACAGGTGTGGTGACAGGTCAACAATTGAAAGAATGGTTAGAAAAAGAATTGAACAACGTTTTTGCCAAAGATGCATCGAAGCGATTTGGTGGTTGGGTCGTTAAATTCAAAGGAATGAAAGTCGAATTCAAGGCTTTTGGTGAAAGTGGTCAGCGTGTGGAGTCAATCAAAGTGAATGATCAACCGATTGATTTAACAGCAGATTACAGCGTTTTAGCCTGTGAACGAGATGGTGATCCAGACAACGTTTTGTGCAGAATGAAAGACGTCAAGCAAGCAAAAAACACAAAATCAACCTTGCATCAAGTGATGTTGGAATACTTAGCTGCTAATTCTCCGGTTACACCCACACCACCAAAGAATGCGATTGTTTTAGACGCTTCACAAGATTTACTAACGCAGGTTAGTGGGGTAGATTATACATTTTATTGAGCCTCTATCAAGTAATTTAGAATTGTCGCACGAATCTGTGCAAAATGATACAAGGCTTTTTTGTGAAGCTTCAACGCACTGATTTAATAGCATTCGATAAAATTGTTAAATTATTCGCGACGAATGACTCATATGATGAGATTGGGAATTCCACCGGAAGAAGCATTGTTGAAATTGATATAAATACCGGAAATGTCAATGTTCTCGGACAATTGAGCGCGTTTCCCAACTTTGTAGGTGGCTCCTCTCAATTCGATCAAAACTCAGGTACTTTTCTTTTGGCAGGTGGAAACAGATAACTGCGGATAGATCTTAACATCTGAGAAGTTAAGATAATTTCAAATTAGTAATGGGAGTATTTGATGCTATTTCAAAAACAGGGTACCTAAATCAGGTTTTTTTGTCCTTCCACATAATACAACCAAAAAAAAAAATAAGGAGTCATGCAATTTTTTTTACGGTTTTTTTTATTTCTAAAAACCTAGGTTTTTCAACTATTACATCGGATTGTACATCTAAAAAAATGAATTATCTGTATGTTTTGTTTAACTTTTTTTAAATTAGTTTAAACAAAATATATTAAAATTTGTTAAATAAATTGGCGGTATCCGAAAAGCCGATAGAGTAGGAAATGTATAATAAAAAATAATTACTATGGAACATTTAAAAATTGCAAGCGACAATTATGTTGCATTTACTTTCTTCATCGGAACAATGGCGATGATGGCGGCGTCTGTTTTTTTCTTTTTTGAATTAAACAACACCTCTAAAAAATGGAGAACTTCGGTTCTTGTATCAGGTTTAATAACTTTTATTGCAGCGGTTCATTACTACTACATGAGAGGTTATAATTTAGAGACTGGAGAGTCACCTACTTTCTTCCGTTATGTGGATTGGATTCTAACTGTACCGTTGATGTGTGTTGAGTTTTATTTAATTACAAAGAAAGCAGGAGCAAAAATTGGCTTACTTTGGAAATTGATTTTAGCTTCATTAGTAATGTTGGTAACAGGTTACATTGGAGAAGTATTAGATCCTGCTCAAAGTGTTTTATGGGGTGTTTTATCTGGTCTTGCATACTTCTACATTGCTTACTTAGTATGGTTTGGAGAAGTTGCTAAATTGGCTCAAACTGCTGGTCCTCAAGTTGCAAAAGCTACCAAAATACTAGCTTGGTTTGTTCTAGTTGGTTGGGCAATTTATCCATTGGGTTATATTTTAGGAACTGACGGTGGATTATTCGGAATGATCTTGGTTCAAGATAAAGAAGCTGCTTTGCATGCTATGGATATAGTTTACAACATTGCGGATGCAATTAATAAAATCGGTTTCGGTTTAGTTATTTATGCTCTTAGCAGAAATAGCGAAGATTAATATTTGTATATAATATTTATAATAGAGGTGCATTGTTTGAATGTACCTCTATTTTTTTTCAATCTATTTTATCTAAAATTTTAGAAATTCATTGGGTATGGAAAAATCTGAATATCTGACTTACGATTATGCATTCATCGGTCTAGGAGCAAGTAATAGCCTTATCTTACTTTCTTTAATTCAAAAAGGGTTGTTATTGAATAAGAGAGTTGTTGTTTTTGAAACAGAATCTAAAACCATTAATGATAAAACGTATTGTTTTTGGTCTGACCCGAATGAACAAATAGTCTCTGATCTTTATTCAATAATTTCTCATCGTTTTAATCGTATTCAAGTAAGTCATTTAGATATTCAGCGTATCGATGAACAGCAATATTATCATATTAGAAGTATTGATTTATATAATCATGCACTTCAAGTAATTAGCGAAACAGATATTCGTATTTTTAGACTCGCTATCACTAACATTACTCAAATTAATGAATTGTATAGAATTCATAGTAGTAACGATAGTTTCAATGCACAGTTCATTTTTGATAGTCGACCTCCAAATTTCCATGATAAGAATCAAATTTATTTGAACCAATCCTTTTATGGTTTGCACATTAAGTGTGAAAAAAATGCATTTGAAAAGAATGTATTTGAAATGATGAATTTCAATGTAGATCAACATGATTTTACGCAGTTCATTTATGTTATTCCTTTTTCGTCCAACGAAGCACTTATAGAGCTTACGCGTTTTGGAGAAAAGAAAATAGACATAGCATATGCAAAAGATATTTTAAGTAGTTATATTTCAAG
>JBIIKG010000148.1:0-7064 GCA_044233275.1 Crocinitomicaceae bacterium
CAAGATATACCAATACAAAGGTGTCACATCATATCCAGCAACACTTGTAAAACCTATGACAACACCAAAAGCAACAAGTGGAACAATGAAACGCAGTACTTGTTTTGTTGAACGTTCTAAATTAAACGCGTTGATTGCTCCAGCCCAACGACCAATCATCAAACTACCCCAAAACATGGCTATGAACGGCGCTATTTGCGATGAGTTATAACCTCCAAATTCTTTTTGCTTCAACAATTCTCCAAGATTACTTCCAATTGCGACTTCAACTCCTACATACACAAAAATAGCTAACATTCCCAATGTCAACTGAGGGTATTGCATAGCGCCCCAACCCTTCTTTTGTTTCTTGCCAAGAAGAAAAACCACCAATAATCCGCCTACAACAACTACTAATCCACCTGCTAACCAAGCCATGCGACTTTGTTCTAAGGGTTTACGAATCTTATCCATTTCACCTTGAATCGCTTGCTGCGTTTCAATATAAGACTGAGGAAGAACCTTAATTTTTTCACCATGCTGATCTATTGAAACCATATCAAAATCGTGCTGCAATTGCACTAAATCTTTGGCAGCATTGCTTTGATAAGAACTGAAAACGGGAACAAAACAAGATGCCAGAAGAAGTGTAATTACAACCAAAAAAGTGAGGGCTTTGTTCGCCTTCGTTGTTACTTCATTAGCTTTTTGGGTTGGTTGTTGGTCAACTAAGTTTTCATCAATTACTGTATCCACTTCTCCAATCTTTCCTGAAGGAACTTTTTTCGAAAAGCCAAAAAGGGCAGCAACGCCTAAGAATAGGGCTCCAACACACGCGTAAAGAATTATAACTTTAGTCAGCGACAAGGCTTTAATCATCTCATCACTTATTGCTGAAGCTGTTCCAAACAAAGCCAACGCAACAATCAATGGTCCGATGGTTGTCCCCAAACTATTGATTCCACCACCCAAATTGATACGATTACTTCCAGTTGCTTCATCACCTAATAATATCATAAAAGGGTTGGCAGATGTTTGTTGCAAGGAGAATCCCAAAGCAACAATAAACAGTCCAACTAACATTCCTGAAAAAACACCTTGGTAAACCGAAAGAATCATGGCTACTGCTCCTAAAGCCGAAAACAATAAGCCATAAACGATGCTCTTTTTATATCCCCAATGTCCCACAATATCCTTTCCAATTGCAGTACTAAAGATAAAAAGTCCTAGTGCGCCAAGGTAATAAGCCAAGTAAAAAGCAAAATCAATTAATTGACTTTGAAATTGATCTAATTGAAAATAGTTCTTACAAAAAGGAATGAAAACGCTGTTTCCTGCTGCAATAAATCCCCAAAAGAAGAATACCGTTGTTAGGGTTGTTAATGCTCCGTAATTTGTTTGATTATTAGAATCGCTTGCCATACCTTACTTTTTATACGTATTTGTAATTTTAAATTGTTCGCCTAATTTGAACCCTATTCCCACGTGCACATCACCTACCAAAGGCAAGTTTAAATCTGGGTGGCCAATGTAAGGTCCAACACCACCATAAGCATTGATTGTCATTCGTTTGGTAAGGTTACGAACGAATCCTATCGTGATTGGAAATCCGAGTGCCACGTAGCGATCAAATGCAAATATTTGCGTACTTATCCCGGCATAAAATGATGTGTGTTTTGAATTATAAGCCATGTAATTTATTCCAATTCCAGTATTAACGAGCAAACCATTACCATACCATGTAAATAATCGAAAAGGAACATGCATTGCGACTCTTTTCTGATAACCGAAACGATGCATATATGAAATATTCAAGCCCAACATGAATGGTGAAAACGGATTAATTGATAATAAGTTTTCAGAAACGATAACTGTATCCGTAATCAAAATAATTCCTGAAGAATCTGTTGTTTCAGTGCCAACAATTTCTGCCGATTTTACTAAAACTCCAGTTGAGTCATAATCAACATAATACTTCAGTTTATTAATAGCAACGTTAGAACTAACTTCTTTATATTTAGAATTGGTTGTAAAAAAATAAATGGTGGGATAATTAATATAATCAACTGTAACGACTCGACGCATCCCAGAATTGTATACAAGTGTATCGTAATGTTTTACAGCCGACTCTTGCGAAAATGCAAAAATATGAAGTAATAAAAATAAGAACAATATAATACGCTTCATTGAGTGTTTTTTGAAGCGAATATACAAAGATTTCTATTGAAGGCTTGAATTTCCTTATTAGGAATTTACAAACGAAATGGAAACTAGAGTATAAACTAATATAACAATGAAGCTTGTCTTTATATTTTGATACAGTACCATAAGTCATCCAACATGACAATGCAAGAAAAAATCTAAATGTTTAATTGCTATGGTTAGCCGATTTTTTCCTTTAGTACATGTTTTTCTTCAGACAAACCAATCATCTTTTTAGCTGTTCGAACAATTGAATTCTTGTCGAAACCGCAATCAGCCCACAATTCTTTTTGTGTTCCGTGGTGAACATATTCATCTGGAATACCTAAGCGAATGACTTCAGATGTATATTTTTGGTCGACCATAAATTCAATGACTGCTGAGCCAAAACCACCCATCAAACAACCATCTTCAACAGTAATGACTTTTTTAAATTTAGAAAAAATCTCGTGTAGCATAATTTCATCCAAAGGTTTCACAAATCGCATATCGTAATGCGCAGCTGAGACACCCATTTCTTTCAATTCTTTGGTTGCTTCTTGTGCAAAATTTCCAGGGTGACCGAATGTCAAAATTGCAACATCTTCTCCATTCGTTACTTTTCGTCCTGTTCCAACCTTTATTGCTTTCATAGCTGTTTTCCATTCTGTCATGACACCATTACCGCGTGGATAACGAATCGAAAAAGGACCCATATTTTCTTGCTGCGCTGTGTACATCAAGTCGCGCAATTCAGCTTCGTTCATTGGTGCAGAAACAATCATGTTAGGAATGCTTCGCATATAAGAAATATCATAAGCTCCGTGATGTGTTGCACCATCAGCTCCTACCAATCCACCTCTATCTAAACAAAAAACAACATTTAAGTTTTGTAAAGCAACATCATGCAGCACTTGATCATAAGCTCGTTGCATGAATGAAGAATATATATTGCAAAAAGGAACCAAACCTTGTGTTGCTAAACCAGCTGAAAAAGTAACTGCATGTTGTTCTGCGATACCCACATCAAACGCACGATCTGGCATTGCTGTCATCATGAAATTCAACGAACAGCCAGATGGCATAGCTGGGGTTACCCCCATGATTTTATCATTTTTTTCAGCCAATTCAACTATAGTGTGACCAAAAACATCTTGATATTTCGGTGGCTCAGGTGATTTAGGCACAACCTTAACAATTTCACCAGTTTCCTTATTAAAAACGCCTGGTGCATGCCATTTAGTAGGATTTCCTTCTTCTGAAAATTTGTATCCAGCACCTTTCCGCGTAATACAATGCAAAATTTTCGGACCAGGAATGTCTTTCAAATCTTCCAATACCTTTGCTAATCCAATTACATCGTGACCATCAACAGGACCAAAATATCTAAAATTCAAGGCCTCAAACAAGTTGCTTTGCTTTAACAAAGAACCTTTCAATGCGGAAGTTACTTTTGATGCAATCGTTTGAGCATCTGGACCAAACTTGGATATTTTTCCGAGCATGTGCCATACCTCATCCTTGATTTTATTGTAAGTGTGAGAAGTTGTAATGTCAGTAAGGTATTCCTTTAAGGCACCTACATTTGGATCAATTGACATGCAATTGTCATTCAAAATCACCAATAAATTTGCGTCCTTTTCAAAACCAGCGTGGTTCATTCCTTCAAATGCCAATCCAGCTGTCATAGCACCATCTCCAATCACAGCAATATGCTGACGATTTTTTTCGCCTTTGTATTTGCTCGCAACAGCCATTCCTAAAGCAGCAGAAATAGATGTAGAAGAGTGACCAACACCGAAAGTATCAAATTCACTTTCTGAACGTTTTGGGAAACCAGAAATACCCCCTTTCAAGCGATTCGTGTGAAAACGATCACGTCGTCCCGTTAAAATTTTATGTCCATATGCTTGGTGACCCACATCCCAAACCAATTGATCATCGGGTGTATTAAATACGTAATGTAAAGCAACGGTTAACTCAACAACGCCTAAACTAGCCCCAAAGTGACTGTTTCCAATCTCAGAAATGACATCGACAATATACTGACGGACTTCGTCCGATACTTGGGGTAGATCTTCAATATTGAATTTTTCCCTTAAATCTTTGGGAAGATTAATTTGATCTAAAAAGGGGCCTGCTTGATAGTTTTCCATGTGCTTACAATAACAAATTTATGGCTATTTGTGTAGAGAACAAACAATCTGTTGGTTTATTTTGTTCACACTCTTATTTAACGTTTTTTAATACACAAAAAAAATGCCCGTAAACACAGGCATTTCAGAAGCTATTTTGCTAAAAATAATGACAATTAATTTAGAACTAAATCCTTGAGGATTCCAACTAAATTAGGTAGTTGAAAATTATCTTCGTCCATATTTACGACTGCAGTCTCATCGCTTGAAATCGATTTACTTGCTGAAGTGTTTGTTCCATTGTCAACCTTTCCTTTCGTGCTAGAGCTAATCGTGAATTGTTTTTCGTTCATAGTCATGATAATCTCCTTCAGATCTTTTTCAGAAACTTTAGCTTCATCGAAATAAACGTAGGTTTTTTGCTTTTCTGCCCCTTCAACGAAATCAAACTTAACGCGTTCCACACCACCAGTTGCCTTCAATTCTTTTCGAATTGATCCACCGCATCCCATTTCACATGTCATTCCTTCCACTTCCATCGTTAAAACTGCTGTAGCATGCACAGAAACTTTTTTCTCGTCAGTTGATCCCTTCTCTGTACGAAGTAACACTTCCTTCGGTTCAGATGAACATGCACTTAAGATTAACACTCCTGAAAATAAAATACTTAGCTTTTTCATGATACTGAGACTGAAAACATTTATTATAGTTACAAAGAAAGACTTAAAATGTTTGATTTAATCTAAAGTTATGTTAAAAAATTAAAAACTAACGCAAACAAAAAGAAAGAACATGATCAATGAATTCATCTGGCGATTCAGCATGTACCCAATGTCCAGAACCTATTACTGTCACTAAATGAGAATCAGGAAAACGTTCCTCAAGTTCATCGATATCCTCATCCAAAATGTAATTGGATAATTCGCCACGAATAAAAAGTGTTGGTGTCATGACTTCAACCGCTGGCAAAGCACTCAGAATGTTTTTCATTTCCCTTTCTAGTACCTTTAAATTCATTCGAAATTCAAGAACACCCTTTTCCTTCCAATACAAATTCTTCAGCAAAAACTGTATCACTCCATCCGAATCGATATATTTTCTTAATACAGCCTCTGCTTCACTTCGTGCTTTCAGTGAAGGTAAATCCAAAGCATGTAATCCAGCCAATATATGTTCGTGATGCATTGGGTATTCTTTCACGCCAATATCAACCACGATCAATTTTTCCAATAAACTTTCATACTTCGCAGCGAAAAGCATTGCCACTTTTCCACCCATCGAGTGACCCAACAAAATCATGCGATTCAATGATAAATCATCGCATAATTCTTTTAGATCTTCTACCATTAAATCATAGGAAAACTCATCCGACCAGTCAGAATGACCATGATTACGCAAATCAACCAAGATAACGCGATAGTATTCAGCTAATTTCTTAGCATGGGTTTGCCAGTTATCTGAAAAGCCAAATAAACCGTGTAGTATGACCAATGGTTGACCTTCACCTAACTCTCGGTAATGTAATTTCATTGAATTATTTTGTTGGTGCAAATTTATTGCTAATTGAATGAAATGCTCGGTTTTTTTAATTTATTTCTAGAGTCATGATTGCTTAGTGATTTTGCCACGAATGCACGAATATTTTTATTTAAATGATTTGAAAAATGATCTTTTTCATTAAAATTAAATGGAGAATTATTCACATGAATCTCTTTGAAAAAGAAGAAAGTTACTTCATTATAGGTAAATGTTTTGATGTCCATAACGAGCTTGGTCCTGGATTTCTTGAAATTGTATACAAGGATGCTTTGGAACTAGAATTTACAAATTCAACCATTAAATTTAGACTCAATAATACAAGTAGAAATGTTGATGAAATGGTGTATGACGATAAAAAATAAAGTAAAAAGCCCGCCCCTCGACAAGCTTGGGGAGCGGGATTTAAATTATTTATATATTCTCAAAGAAATCATTCCCTTTATCATCTGTAATAATGAATGCTGGGAAGTTCTTAATCGTAATTTTTCTCACTGCTTCCATGCCCATTTCTTCGAAGTCAACGACTTCAACGGAAGTGATGTTTTCTTTCGCTAAAATAGCGGCTGGACCACCAACTGAACCAAGGTAGAACCCTCCGTATTTTTGACAAGCATTTTTCACGTCCTTCGATCGGTTTCCTTTCGCCAACATAATCATACTTCCACCCATACTTTGGAACAAATCAACATAAGAATCCATTCTTCCTGCGGTTGTTGGACCAAAACTACCTGATGGCATTCCTTCTGGTGTTTTTGCTGGACCCGCATAATATACTGGGTGATTTTTAAAATACTCCGGCATTGGTTTACCCGCATCCAAAATCTCCTTAATTTTCGCATGTGCCATATCACGAGCAACAATCAAGGTGCCATTTAACTTCAGACGCGTTTTAATCGGATACTTGCTCAATTCAGCCAACACCTCTGCCATAGGTCGATCTAAATCAATTTCAACTGGCGGTAACATATGAGGTGCCGTTTCAGGTAATAACTGACGTGGGTTTTTCTCTAATTGCTCAACAAACAATCCTTCTTTCGTTATTTTTGCTTTGATATTTCTATCAGCTGAACAAGATACACCTAAGCCAACTGGACAAGAAGCAGCATGACGTGGCAAACGAATTACACGCACATCATGTGTAAAGTATTTTCCACCAAACTGTGCACCGATTTGACTTTCCTGACAAATCAATTGAACACGCTTTTCCCATTCTAAATCACGGAAAGCTTG
>JBIIKG010000149.1:0-7052 GCA_044233275.1 Crocinitomicaceae bacterium
AATTTTAATCTTATCTCCTTCGTGTAACTGAGAATTTATAATTTGCTCTGCAAGCGGATCCTCAATATACTTTTGTATCGCTCTTTTTAATGGACGCGCACCAAATTTTTCATCGTATCCATTGTCCACAATAAAGTCTTTCGCTTTAGAAGTGATTTCAATTTGATATCCTAAGTTATTGATTCTACCATATAGTTTTGATAATTCAAGGTCAATTATACGGTGAATATCTTCTCTAGTCAACGATTTGAATAAAATCATATCATCAACACGATTCAAAAATTCAGGAGAAAACGCTTTTCTTAGTGCATTTTGAACAACAGATTTTGCATTCTCATCACGTGCATCTTCTCTTGATTTTGTTCCAAATCCAACTCCTGTACCGAAATCTGCTAATTGACGTGCACCAATATTTGAGGTCATAATTAAAATCGTATTCTTGAAATCAATTTTACGACCTAAACCATCTGTCATATGTCCATCATCCAATACCTGTAACAATAAATTGAATACGTCTGGATGTGCTTTTTCGATTTCATCCAATAAGATGATAGAATATGGTTTTCTTCTAACTTTCTCTGTTAATTGTCCACCTTCCTCATACCCAACGTATCCCGGAGGCGCTCCAACCAATCGAGAAATAGAGAATTTCTCCATGTACTCAGACATATCGATACGCACCAATGAATCTTCAGAATCGAATAAATATTTCGCTAGAACTTTCGCTAATTGCGTCTTTCCAACACCAGTTGGTCCTAGGAAGAAAAACGAACCAATTGGTTTATTCGGATCTTTCAATCCAGCTCTATTTCGTTGAATCGCTTTTACCACTTTCATAACAGCTTCGTCCTGACCGAGCACTTTACCTGTCATTTCTTCAGCCATTGTAGCCAATTTACCCATTTCAGATTGTGAAATTCGGGTAACAGGAATTCCGCACATCATCGAAACAACTTCAGCAACGTGGTCTTCTGTCACGGTAACTCTATTGCTTTTAGAGTCATCTTCCCACTTCTTCTTCGCCACCTCAAGCTGATCTTGCAATTTACGCTCATTGTCACGTAATTCAGCTGCTTTCTCGTATTGTTGTGATTTAATAACCTCATTTTTTTGGTCCTTCAATAGATCAATTTCATTTTCTATATCAAGAATTTCTTGAGGAACATGGATATTAGTAAGGTGAACACGAGAACCAACCTCATCCAATGCATCAATTGCTTTATCTGGAAGGTGACGATCCGTTATGTATCTTTCAGTTAATTTCACGCATGAAGCAATTGCCTCATCTGTATAAGTAACTGAGTGATGTTCTTCGTAGCGTTCCTTAATATTATTGAGAATCTGAACAGTTTCTTCAATAGTTGTTGGCTCAATGATCACCTTTTGGAAACGTCTTTCTAAAGCGCCATCCTTTTCGATATATTGACGATATTCATCAAGCGTTGTTGCTCCAATTACTTGCATTTCTCCACGCGCTAAAGCTGGCTTGAACATGTTTGAAGCATCCAACGATCCACTTGCACCGCCAGCACCGATAATTGTATGAATTTCATCAATAAATAAAATAACATCCGGATTCTTTTCAATTTCTTGCATGACAGCTTTCATTCGCTCTTCGAATTGCCCGCGGTATTTAGTCCCAGCAACTAAAGAAGCCAAATCAAGCGAAATAACGCGTTTATTGAAAAGAACACGTGAAACTTTACGTTGCACGATTCTCAAAGCCAAGCCTTCAGCAATGGCACTTTTACCCACTCCAGGTTCACCAATTAAAATAGGATTGTTCTTTTTTCTACGAGAAAGAATTTGACTAACTCGTTCAATTTCTTTTTCACGGCCAACAATTGGATCTAATTTTCCAACTTCTGCCATTTTCGTAAGATCTCTGCCGAAATTATCTAAAACGGGTGTTTTTGATTTTGGATCAACCGCTTTACGTTGTGGAGAGAATTGATCTCCTCCCTCTTCTTCTTGTCCACCAGGAAATTCTGCACGTGGGCTTGTGTTTTCTTCGATCATTGCTTCTAATTCGTCTTTAGCGTTTTCGTATATAACTCCGTATTTATTAAGCACTTTACATGCAAAACTATTCTCATCCTTCAAAATTGACAAGAGCAAATGCTCCGTTCCAATCATCGGACTTTTGTACAATTTAGCCTCTAAATAAGTCATTTTCAATACCTTTTCAGCCTGTTTTACCAATGGAATATTGGCCATTGATTGGTGAATGGTTTTCGATGACTTTGATAAACTCTGTTCTATTTCTGATCGAATATGCTTCAAATCTAAATGAAACTCATTTAATATTTTAATACCAGTCCCTTCTCCTTCGCGAATTAATCCCAGCAAAAGGTGCTCCACGCCGATGAAATCATTCCCCAAACGCAAGGCCTCTTCTCTACTGTAACTAATCACATCTTTTACTCGCGGTGAAAACTTTGCTTCCATATCGCTCAATTTAATTGGTTAAAAATGCACATTTCTAGCATCACTCAAAAGTAAAACGAAAAAATTGTTAATAAGTGTACAAAAAACTCAATTTTCCACAGATTTTTGTTAGTAAAAAGGACTTTACAAACAGTCTGTTTCTTCGAAATATGACTAATTTCGAAACTTGCTTTCACCCACACAAAATGTGTGCTAAATTAAATTACTCGACAAAATGGCAGATGGAGAAAAAATAATCCAAATCAACATTGAAGATGAAATGAAGTCCGCGTACATTGATTATTCAATGTCCGTAATTGTATCAAGGGCTCTACCGGATGTGCGCGACGGTTTTAAACCAGTTCACAGACGTGTATTATATGGTATGCAGGATTTAGGTGTGTTTTCCAATAAACCTCATAAGAAATCAGCAAGAATCGTCGGTGAAGTACTTGGTAAGTACCACCCGCATGGAGATAGTTCAGTATACGACACAATGGTTCGTATGGCGCAACCATGGTCACTGCGCTATCCTTTAGTGGATGGACAAGGTAACTTTGGTTCTGTTGATGGTGACAGTCCAGCAGCAATGCGTTATACCGAGGCTCGTTTGCGAAAAATCGCAGAGGAAATGCTCGATGATTTGGACAAAGATACAGTTGACTTTACACCAAACTTTGATGATAGTTTGATGGAGCCAAGTGTAATGCCTTCAAAAATTCCTAACCTCTTAATTAATGGTGCTTCGGGAATTGCTGTTGGTATGGCAACAAATATGGCTCCTCACAATTTAACTGAAGTTGTTGATGGTATAATCGCTTATATTGAGGATAATGATATCGAAATTGAAGACTTACTAAAATATGTAAAAGCACCAGATTTCCCTACCGGTGGAATTATTTACGGATACGAAGGTGTGCGTGATGCACTTTTAACTGGACGTGGACGTATTGTCATGCGTGCCAAAGCGGAAATCGAAGAAGCAAATGGCCGTGAACAAATCATTGTTACTGAAATTCCTTACCAAGTAAACAAGTCGGAATTAATCAAAAAAACGGCTGAATTAGTTAATGATAAGAAAATCGAAGGTATTTCTGATTTACGTGATGAGTCAGATAGAAATGGTATGCGTATCGTTTACGAAATTAAGCGCGATGCCATTGCAAATGTTGTATTGAACAAACTATATAAGTTTACCGCTCTACAAACATCTTTCTCTGTAAATAACATCTGTTTGGTTGATGGTCGTCCGCAAATGTTGAATTTGAAGGATATGATTAAATATTTCGTTGAATTCCGTCACGAAGTGGTTATTCGCCGAACTAAATTTGAATTAAAGAAAGCAGAGGACAGAGCACATATCTTAGAAGGATTAATCATCGCTTCTGATAACATCGATGAAGTAATCGAAATCATTAAGGCTTCTTCTAGTCCAGATGATGCGCGTGAACGCTTGATGGCTCGCTTTAATTTATCTGATGTTCAGTCTCGTGCAATAGTAGATATGCGTCTACGTCACTTAACTGGACTAGAACAAGACAAATTGCGTGCAGAATATGATGATTTGATGAAGTTAATTACTGATTTGAAAGACATTCTTGACCGTGTTGAACGCAGAATGGAAATCATCAAAAATGAGATGTTAGATATCCGCGATAAATACGGTGATGAGCGTCGTTCAAGAATTGAATACTCTGCTAGCGAAATGCGAATGGAAGATTTAATTGCGGATGAAGAAGTTATCATTACTATTTCTCACGCAGGCTATATTAAACGTACAAGTTTAACTGAATTTAAAGTTCAAAACAGAGGTGGAATGGGATCGAAAGGTTCAACCACTCGTGATAAGGATTTCTTGGAACACTTATTTGTTGCAACAAATCACAATTACTTATTAATCTTCACTGAAAAAGGTAGATGTTTCTGGATGCGTGTTTATGAAATTCCAGAAGGAAACAAAACTGCAAAAGGAAGAGCGATCCAAAACCTCATCAACATCCCTCAAGACGACAAGGTGAAGGCATATGTGAAAGTGCAAGATTTGACAGATAAAGAATACGTAGATAATAACTTTATTATTATGTGTTCTAAACAAGGTATTATCAAGAAAACATCTTTAGCATCTTATTCTCGTCCACGTGCAAATGGTATCAATGCTATTTCAATTCGTGAAAATGATGAGTTATTAGAAGCTAAATTGACTAATGGAACAAACGAAATCATTCTAGCAACTAGTTCAGGTAGAGCAATTCGATTCAACGAATCAACTGTTCGACCAATGGGAAGAAATGCGTCAGGTGTGAAAGGCGTTACCTTAGCAAATGACAATGATGCTGTTGTAGGTATGATTTGTGCGGAAGATGTATTCTCTACGATTTTAGTTGTTTCTGAAAAAGGATACGGTAAACGTACTTATTTAAATGATCCAGAAGATAACGAGCCAGTTTACAGAATCACGAATAGAGGTGGTAAAGGTGTGAAGACATTGAATATCACTGATAAGACTGGTCCATTAATGGCCATTAAAAACGTTACTGATGAAGAAGATTTAATGATCATCACTAAATCAGGAATTACGATTCGTATGCATATTGATACAATCCGTACGATGGGTCGTGCCGCACAAGGTGTTCGTTTAATTAATTTGAAAGGAAGTGCAGAAATTGCAGCGATTGCAAGAGTACCTCGTTCAGAAGATGAAGATGAAATCGAATTCGATGAAGATGGAAATCCAATCGAACCAGAAAGTGGCACGGATATTGAAAATGGCGAGTCTGAAAATCCCGATGTGGAATAATTAAATTAAATCATCACAAAGAAAAAAACAATGAAAAATAAAGTTGCTAAAACTAGTTTAATCGCAGGTGCATTGATCATTTCTGCTAGCACATTTGCTCAAAAGAAAAATGAAACAAGCGCCGCTGTTGAGTTTAAAAACAAATATCAAATGTCCATGGCGTCGGGAGATATTGATGGTGCAAAAAAAGCATTAATTGCTGCGAAAGGTTTTATTGATCTTGCGGCTGAGCACGTTGAGACAAAAGAAAGTCCAAAAACACTTTACTACAAGGGAGAAATTTATGCAAATTTCCTAATGGTAGGGATGCAAACAATGGACACTGCCTTTATGAAATTAGGTGGCGATGATGCATTGGAAGTTGCGATTGCTGCCTACAAAAAAGGTTTTGATGTTAGTGATAAATTTGATAGTGACATCAAAGATGCCGTTTATCAAAAGAAGGCTATGCTTGATGTTTATGGTAATTCTTTATATAAATCTGCAACTGATTTAGAAAAAAATCTTGATATTTTAAAGAAAATAGATGACATAGTAAATGGAACTAAAGAAATAGATGAAAATCTGAAAAAACAATTTTCTGAATATAAATCAAATTACAAAGGAAAAAATCTTGACTTTGTAAAGAAATTAGAAGAAATAGTAAATGGAACTAAAGAAATAGATGAAAATCTGAAAAAACAATTTTCTGAATATAAATCAAATTACAAAGGATTACCATCTGAATTTAATAGTTCTATCGCCAAAAATCTTTCGCAGTCCTTTTATAAAGAAGCTGGAGAAATTTATATGACACAGGCAGACTTATCGAGTGCGGTAAGTCAGATTGACAGTACTTCTATTTTCAATGGTTCACTTTGCTTTGAGAAAGGAAGTGAATTTATTAAAGCTGCTGAAGGCTATGAAAAATTAGCGAAAGTTGGTTACAAAGGAACAACAACATATGTTTTGGCTTCAAGTGCTTACCGTAAAGGTGGTAACATCGAAAAAGCGAAAGCCATTGTTGCTGAAGGACGTAAAAAACATCCATCAGATCGTGACTTATTGCTAGAATTAGTAAATACGAACATTGATGCTGGAGATGCTGCAGGTGCAGAAGCAGCTTTGAATGAGGCAATTACTAAGGATCCAAACAACAAACAATTGCATTATACGATTGGTACAATCTACATTGATTTGAAGGAAAACGAAAAAGCTGAAAAGGCTTTGAATAAATCATTGGAAATTGATCCTAACTATGCAGATGCTTTGTATCAATTAGGTGCTCACCTTGTTACTTGGGCTGGGGACACTAAAACAGCAGCTAATCAATTGAAATTTGGAGATCCAAACTACAATAAAATGCTTCAACAAGCTGATGAGACTTACAAAAGAGCATTAGTTCCTTTGGAAAAATACATTGGAAAAAATCCAAATGACAAAGATGTCTTGACAATTTTGTTCCAATTGAACAGAAGTCTTGGAAATACTGAAAAAGCGCTGGAATACAAGAAAAGAGCCGACGCTATTAAATAAGAAAATAGTACTTTACAAAAAAAAGCTGCATTCGTGCAGCTTTTTTTATATCCAATACATTCTATTTTAGTTTTGCGTTAAATACCTTTTTAAACTTTTCAACTTTAGGTCGCACCACTGATTGACAATACATGTTCTCTGGGTGAAGTTCAAAATAATTAACGTGATAATCTTCTGCTTTGTAAAAATTGTTGATTGGATCAATTAAGGTAACAATCGGCTTATCCCAAACTTTTTGGTCTGTCAGGCTTTGTTTGATTGTTTCTGAAATAACTTTTTGTTCATCGTCATGGTAAAAAATGACACTACGGTA
>JBIIKG010000150.1:0-7001 GCA_044233275.1 Crocinitomicaceae bacterium
GCGGAATCGACTTACAAAAGTTGTATATTTAACTACCAAAAAATCAAATTTATCTGCGATGAAGAAAAAAGTTCTTATAATCGGATTGTTACTTACCTCATTTGGTTCGTATTCATTTCATACAACGTTTAATGCAAGGCCCCAAATTTCTGTTAAAGAAGCAATATCTGTTTCTGTCAATGTAAGCAGTACTTCAGGCGCCGTGTCTGGTGCTCTTGTCAAAATATCATTAAATGGTGTTACAATTGGCGCTGGGACGACAGATGCAACCGGAAAAGCAACAATAGCAATCGCTAGTTACAATAAACAGCCTGTTTCCATTGATGTGACGCATGTTCTTTACAAAGAACAAAAAATGACTGCCGTAATCCTTGAAAATGGAAAGGTTTTGTCTCTTGTGTTGAAATCAAAATCAGAAAGTGCTGCAGTAGTTACTGAAAAATCGGAAGAGAAGGTAACGAAGATTGAAGAGAAAACTTCGAATACCGTTGAAAAAACAGAAGAATATAAGCAAAACACTGAAAAATATAACGAAAACAAAGAAAACGCAACGAAATCAGCGGAGGAACTGAAAAAAGAGCGTGAGGAAAAAGAAAGAGCAACTGAAGAAAAAAACCGTGCAACTGAAGCCACTCAATCTGAAGCAGATAAACAGCGCGCTCAAGCGGAAAAAGAAAAGGCTGAAGCTCAGCGGATCAAAGATGAAAAACAAGCACAAATTGACAGAGATGCGAAAGCGCGCGAGGAAGCTGCTAAAAAACGTCAAGAGGAAGAAGCCGCGCGTCAAAAAAACTTAGAAAACTCGAAAGTTGTTGATGCGAAAGAAGAAGAAGAACGCGCTAAGAAAGAGGCAGAAAGCAAGCAGAAAGAACAACAAAATGAAGTAAAGTCTGCAGAACAAAAAGCAAAAGAAGCTGAAGAAAAAGCGAAGAACGAGAAAAAATCTGCGGAAGAAAAAGCGAAAGCTGAAAAAGAAAAAGCAGAGAAAGCTAAAGAAGAAGCAAAAGAGGCGGAAAAAACTGAAAAAGCAGAAAAAGAAGCCAATAATAAAGCTGAAAAGGCAGAAAAAGAAGCGGAAAAAGATGCGAAAGAAGCTGCTAAAGATGCGAAGGAAGCTGCTAAAGAAGCGGAAGAAGCTGCTAAAGCAAAAGAAGCTGCGGAAAAGCTAGAAGAACAATTAAAAGAATTCGATGAAGATCAAAAGAAAATTGATGATGAACGAAAGGATTTGAAAAAAGAACAAAACAAACTTGACGACAAGATTAAGAAAGGTAAAAAACTAGATAAGCTTAAAAAAGAACAAGACAAACTGGATGAGTCAAATAAAAAACTTGACGAAAAACAGGAGAAATTGGATGAAAAACGCAAAAAAGCAATTAAAAAAGCGAAGTAAGCAACACAACACAATATAAAAAGCGCCATTGGTTTCAATGGCGCTTTTTTGTTACTTTCGCCCTCATGTTGACCAAGTATAAATACCATATTTTGTTGCACCTCATTATTTTCATGTGGGGCTTTACAGGTATTCTTGGTAAACTTATTCACCTTGATGCTTTTGTTATTGTTTGGCACCGTGTTCTAATTGCTTTCGTCGCTTTAGGAATCGGTTTGGTTTATTTAAAAAAATCATTCAAAATAAACTCTACGGCTAACTTATGGAAAGTTTTTGGTGTTGGAATCATTGTAGCCCTGCACTGGATGACCTTTTATAAATCTATTCAATTATCTACCGCATCTTTAGGAATTCTCTGTCTCTCTACCACCACAATTCATGTTACATGGTTAGAACCTTTAATTATGAAACGCAAATTTTCCTGGATAGAGTTCAGCCTAGGTCTCTTAGTGATTTACGGTATTTATTTCGTTTCGAGCGATTTTAAAGCAGATGATTTTGAAGCATTGGCATATGGATTAACTTCAGCACTTTGTGCAGCTCTTTTTTCTGTTTTCAATGCGCGTTTGGCACAAGACATTCCTTCCTCAACAATTACCTTCTATGAATTATTGATTGGATTCATTTTTATGAGTGTGGTACTTTTGTTTACAGGTGATTTAAATGAGGATTTGTTCACTATGACCGTGAGTGATTTCCTTTGGTTAGTATTCCTGGGAATATTGTGCACTTCATTTGCCTTTTTAGCGACAATTGAAGTAGTAAAACGTCTAGGCGCGTTTACCGTTTCTTTGAGCATCAACCTTGAGCCTGTTTACACGATTCTACTCGCTATTGTAATTCTCAATGAAAACGAATTACTTGGATCCCATTTCTATATAGGATCTGGTATCATTGTGATTGTGGTCATTGCCAACGCATTGATTAAATACCAACAATTGCGCTATCAAGCAAAAAAAGAAAAGAAAAATCTTACGATCGACTAGCCAAATATTTTAACCATTGTTCCGATTGGTGCGTGTTCATTACGCGAGGAAACTTGTTTTGAGACCCTGATTTACCGATTGAATCCATGAACGCATAAAAGACCTTTGGCGACAATACTTCAATCGTTGGTTGATTCAAAGTGTACTTTCGTGCTGAAGCATAATCATCGTTCAAGCGACCCAATTCAGCATCTAACTGTGCTAAAATATCATGCTTATCTACATCCTCATCAATTCCTAAAAACCATTCGTGTCGTTGGTGATCGATATCTGGATAAATGCAAAATTCCGTGATTTCGATATTATTATTATCTGCTACATTTCGAATCGCTTCATTAATGTTCGCCAATGATAAATGCTCGCCACACAAACTCAAAAACTGCTTTATTCTCCCCGTAATGCATACTTCACGTTCTTCAACATTTATAAATCGAACTAAATCGCCCAGCATATATCGCCATAATCCGGCGTTGGTTGTTATAACCATCGCATAGTCAATTCCTTCTTCAACTTCCGAAAGTGTATAGGCAACATTGCGATTTATTAATTCACCTTGCTCGTCAAAATAGTCTGAATTGAACGGTACAAATTCAAAAAAAACGCCTGTATCAAGGAGCAGTTGCATTCCTTTACGACTTGTTGATGTTTGAAAACCAAAATATCCTTCACTCGCCAAATAGGTATCAAGCAAATGAACTTTCTTTCCTGTTACTTTCTCCAATCGCTTGATATAAGGTTGCATAAAAACACCACCATGAACATATACATCAAAATTTGGCCAGATGTCGTGAATAGAATTCAATTTATATCGCTCGATGATTTTTTCCATCAACATAATACACCAACTGGGCACACCTGCAACTACACCAATATTCCATGTCGGTGCTTTTTCAATCATCAGTTCCATTTTAATGTTCCAATCCTTAATTCCAGTAATTCTATTACCTGGTTTGGCGAAAGGAGATAAAATGAAAGAAGTATGTTTTTTAAGAATGCCACTTAAGTCGCCTTCAATATGCGTTTTTTTCTTGTTTAATTTCGTGCAACCACCTACAACAAGCACGTTTGCACTGTAAAATGATTCGGGTAAATCAAGCTCATGCAACATGGTAATTTGACGCATGCTCGTTTTCTGAAACGAACGAATCATTTCTTCAGATACCGGAATACGCTTGGAAGGTGAACCAGTTGTTCCGGAAGAGAGTGCGTAAAACTTAATTCTACCTGGCCAAGTGTTATCTTTTACACCAAGAATGGAGTCCTTGAGCCAAGCATCATGAAAGCGATCGTAGTCAGTAATGGGTACAAGCTGCTGAAAGTCTTCTACCAGTTCAACATTGTTTGAAATCTCATTGAATTTATACTGAAAACCAAATTTGGTGAATTTTGCTTTTTCGAGCAATTTTTTAAGCGTCTCAACTTGATGAAAGTACTCTTTCCCCTTGTTAAAGTTTCGCTTGTATCCAATTTTTGTTGTCTTCTTAAGGAGTTTTCCAATAATGGGCATAAACGATGTTTTTACAAAAGTAGGTGATTTCGATAGATATACCCCTTTAGGCTTGTATTAAAACTTCATAAAAAATTTGTGTTTTCAATTCAATAAAAAATCTTTATTATTACATTTGTAAACTGAAATAAAACCAGAAACACCTTCTCTATGAAAACGAAGACTTTTATTGTACCCCACGACTTTACGCCTGTTGCTGATATTGCTTTAGAACATGCGATTGCAACAGCTAAACCATTGGACGCTACAGTGTTCATTTTACATGTTGTACCAAAAGAAAAAAACATAGTTGAAGCGGAAGTAAAATTGAATGAGATAATCAAGGCACATGCCTCTTCTGGTGTTCAATTGATTCCTTACGTTCGTTTGGGAAGTATCTTCGAAGAAATTGGTGATTTCGCTGCTGAACATCATGCAGAATTGATTTTCATGGGTACACATGGTGCTACAGGATGGCAACACGTTACAGGAAGTTATGCCTTGAAGGTGGTTACAAATTCAAGTGTACCATTTATCATTGTTCAAGATAAAGGAATTAAAGCAACTGGTTATGACGATATCGTTGTACCGATGGACTTAAATAAAGAAACAAAGCAAAAATTAGCGATTGTAGCTGATCTTGCTACTTACTTGAAGTCACGCGTGCATGTAATTACTCCGAAGGAAACAGATGAGTTCTTACAACACAAAGTACAAGCAAACATTCAATTTGCTGAGAAATTCTTTTCAGAAAGAGGAATTGAAATGACAGCAACGGTAGTTTCAGGAAGTGGTTTTGATAAAGAAGTAGTAAAGCATGCTGTGAACATTGATGCAGATTTAATTGCAATCATGAACTTACACAGAGGTGGAATTCTTACTTCATTAGGTGCAAACTACGAGCAGTACATTATTACAAACGATGCTAAAATTCCTACACTAATCGTTAACCCAATTGATTTATCTGGTAACTACGGACAAAGTATTTTGTTTAGTTAAACCCAATCGTTTTATAAAACAAACCCCCCGTAGCGTTGTTGTTACGGGGGTTTTTGTTTGGTTTATGTATTGTCCTTCAAGCGGCTATTTTCTTTTTTATAATCATTTAGATGACTAAAAACACTTAAAATGACAATCGTCTAGACTAATGCCCTTAGATATTAAGACGTATGGAACAATACAACATGTTGATGGTTATCAATCCGCATACTCATTGCGTTTCAGTTTTTCCATCACTTCCTCCAAGTTCTTTTGTTTCTTGTCTTTACGCGTGCGCAATGAGGTTTCTGTGAAGTACTTGTGCATGTTTAAGAAGCCTACTTGCATTTCATCCCACTTGCGGTCACTGTCAATTTTGCCATGCTCCCGCAATTCGCGACGTAAACGATCAGCTATTTCATGGAAATCATCTCTTCCTAAGTAATCCAAATCGGCATCGCACATAATCTCTTCCAACTTGTTTTTTGGTTGATGCGGAATCTGCGTCACGAAAATCAACTCTTTGATAGTTTGAATGTGCTGCTCTGTATAACCATATTTAGGCAAAATTTCTTCCGCTAAACGCGCCCCAATTGGCTCATTCTTGTCGTATTGTTCGACAAATCCAGCATCATGATAAGTGGCAGCCGACTTCAATAAAAACAACCCTTCATCGGTTACACCTTCACTTAAAGCAATGCGTTCTACTGCCTTTACCACATCTTTCGTGTGCTCTATACTGTGGTAATGTAATTTGTTCGATAAACCATTTTCAAGCACTTTTATAATGTGACGCTCAGCCTTATAGTAGTTAATCGAGCTAAAATGGTGCAGGTTCACAATCTGGTGGAAACGCTCATTTGGATAAATTCCCTCGCCATTCACAGATAATTCTGGCTTGATGCGATCAACGGTGTACATGTCAATCAGTCCACGACTTTTCGATTGTGCTTTTCCACGGAAGGTACATTCAAAATATGGTTCCACTCGAATAAATGTATTTCCTGTTACGGTAACCCTTCCTGGTTCACCCAACATTTCCATACGTTGCGCTTGATTTACTGTCGCCCCCCAAATATCATAAGCCAATCGCTCACTTCCAATTACGCCCGCCGTTACTTCTCCTGTATTAATTCCCAAGCGCAATTCCCAATATTCTTGACTGTTTGCAATGGCTTCGTACTTCAGCTTTGCCATGTAATCTTGTATTTGCAAAGCAGCGATACAGGCGTCAATTGGATTGGTATTGTTGCGCACGGGCACACCACCGGCACACATGTATGCATCACCAATGGTTTTGATTTTCTCTAGGTTATTGCGGACAATAATTTCATCAAACTTCGTGAAAAATACGTCGAGTCTACCTACTAATTCCATTGGCGTCATGCGGTCTGCAATCTTTGTGAAACCAACAAAATCGGTGAAAATTACCGATACTGTTTTGTAGGCACGGGCACTTACCGTTCCTTTGTTTTTTAATTCATCTGCTGTAGATTCAGGAATGATATTCTTTAGTAATTTCTCTGTTTTATCTTTTTCAATTTGCAACAAGCGTTGTTTTTCAACTACCTTGTTTTTCTCTTTTTCTAGTTGTTGTCGTTGTCGTTCAATTTGCACGTTCTGTGCACGAATTTCTTTTGTTCGCTGCGCCACCTTCATTTCTAAGCGCACTTGTTCTCTTCTTGCAGAATCAATTCGTTTACGGATAAACCAACGAACGGCTAATCCTAATACCAAAGCAACAATTAAAATAAACCACCACGTTCCCCAAAATGGGTAAGCAATATTGATATTTAAAACAACAGGTGTTCCCCATGGTCCATCTCCAACTCGCGCCGAAATAATTAATTTGTAGCTACCGGGTGAAAGCGAATTAAAGCGCAATTCATTTGTTGTACCAATTAAGATTTCACCTTCATCTGATCCTTCTAGTAAATACTTGTAATTTACTAATTCAGGATTACTCAAGTCCGAAGGCTGAAAACGAATCGTAAAACTCCGTTGACGATAACTTAATTCAATGGAACTTAAGCGAGATAAAGGAGCACTCAAAGGAGAGCCTTTTTCGCCTGGTTTTAACCAGCCTTTATCTAATTTAAGTTTGGTCAGCTTAACGCGTACATCAGGATTGTGAGGACTTAATTTTTTTGGGTTGAAA
>JBIIKG010000151.1:0-6981 GCA_044233275.1 Crocinitomicaceae bacterium
TAACAATGCTCTCACCCCTGCTCTACCTGGCTTAATGTCTTCCATTGTTAGCGAAGGAACCATACGTTGTAATGTCTTTAAGAACAAACGCTTTGAAAACGCTCGTCTATATTCATTGATTCCAAAAGACATGTTTTTGAAGAACAATTTCCAGGTTCCGCCATATGTTAACGCATCCCAAGTATCGCGGAATGAGAAGTCCGTTTTTCCATATCCTTCACGCTTGAACGTAAATACCGCATTTGGCCCACATTCAATTTCTCCATCTGTCATGCGCGTAAAATGTACACCTAAGAATGGAAAATCAGGATTTGGTACGGGATAAATAAGATTTTTAATCTTGTGTTTACCTTGTTCTGTCAATTCATAATAGTCACCACGGAATCCAACTACACGTTCTTTCAAATCAACACCATCTTTTCTAGCCAAACGATCTGCTTGCAATCCTGCACAGAAAACCAAGTATTCAGCTTCAAACGATTCTTTATTTGTTATTAGTTTCGAAGTTTTTTCGCCTTTTTCAATGGACAAAACTTCTTGGCTCAACACCAACTTACTTTGAGGATTTATGGCCAAAGCCAACTCCACCATTTTTGCTGTTGCAGCGCGAAAATCAATTATACCAGTAACAGGCACCCAAATCCCACCAATGCTTTCTACAAAAGGTTCATGTTCTTTAACTTCTTCAGGGGTAAGCTTCTTAATTCCCTCAATTTTATTTTCTAAACCTGTTTGGAAAATCTTTTCCATGTGCGGCAATTCAGCAGGGTCAGTTGCCACAACTACTTTTCCACAGATATCATGAGGAATTCCATGTTCTTTTGCGAAAGCAACAAGTTCATGACGACCTTCTATACAATTCTTCGCCTTTAATGAACCTGGCTTGTAATACAAACCTGAGTGAATTACTCCTGAGTTATGACCTGTTTGATGATCCGCAAGAATATCCATTTTCTCAATCAACACAATGTTCAATGTTGGATATTTCGATTGCATTTTATAGAATGTAGCTGCTCCTACTATTCCTCCACCGATTATTGCGATATCATACGTCATACATACTGAATTAGTCGGAACAAAAGTACAAATAACTCCTTATTATTTTGACACGAGTGCACGAATGAATCTCCTTTACCTTCAATAATGTCATTTACAAATACATGACGTAAATCTCAACATGCTTTCATGAAGAAATTTTTGACTTAAAAGCGAAACTGCTTCTTTAAAAATGATGAGTGAAATGATTTTTCTACTTTTGACTCAATAAGAACAGAAATTGAAATCAACAGAAGCAACGAAACACATTTTTTTACCAAACCTAAATGGTCTGCGTTTTTTAGGTGCTTTATTGGTTTTTATCTTTCATATTTTCACCTTGGAAAAAGAAATTTGGGGTGACTTCTTTTCAACACCTGTTTTTCAAGGCATTTTTAAAATTGCATCAAAAGGGCACCATGGAGTAGGATTGTTCTTTGCTTTAAGCGGATTCCTCATCACCTTTTTATTGCTCAGTGAAATTGAAAGGAAAGGAACGATTAATGTCCCCCATTTCCTTATGCGACGTGTTCTGAGGATATGGCCTCTTTATTTCATTATCCTATTGTTTGGTTTCTTCATATTTCCCCATTTACCATATGGAATTGAAACCATCCATTCACCTTTCTTCTATGCTCTTTTTCTATCCAATTTAGATGAAATTTGGGTTGGAGCGTTTGACTCATTGAACTTCTTGACGATTACATGGTCGGTTAGTATTGAAGAACAATTTTACCTTGTTTGGATTGCTTTATTGGGTATTCTGCCCTTCTTTCGAAATGGAAAATTGTTTCCTTATTATTTTGGTTTAATTATCCTTGCAAGCGTTGTCTTTCGCTTTTTTAATCATGGAGATGAACGCACCATGTATTACCACACGTTTGCAGTGATGAGTGATTTAGCCATTGGTGGACTAGCTGCATTTGCTGTAAAAAAGGCAGAATTAGATCAACGAATTGCACACCTTAACAAATGGATTATTCTACTCATTTATGGAATAGGTATTCTTTGTTTACTCGCATCAACAAAGATTTTTCAAGCTGAATTGCGCAGTATTGAGCGACTTGTTCAAGGAGCCTTTTTTGCGTTTATAGTTGTAGAACAGGTTTATTGTAAGAATTCATTTGTAAAAATGGACCGTATTCCGGGATTTAAGTTGGCTGGAGAACTTACCTATGGTTTTTACATGTATCACTGCATCTTCATTTACTATTGGTCAATTTTCTTTGAAAATCACGGTTGGACGAATTCACTAGGTTATTTCATTCTCTATGCCGCAGTGGTGTTTTCCTCAACATATGTTGTGGCGTTATTCAGTATGAAATACATCGAACGACCGATCTTGAAACTCAAAGAACGATTCAGGTAAGCAAAAAAAAAGGTGTCATTTCTGACACCCTTATCTCAATAATTAATATTTAATCAGTGGCTCGGTATACACTCGATCTCCTGTTACAATTTTTACTAGGTAGTGTCCAGCAGGCAAGGATTGAATATTCACATGTGATTCAGCGAAATCAACAGTTGCATTCATCTTCTCCGTATAAACCATTCGGCCCATGTGGTCAATGATTATCATTTCTGCTTTACCATTCACGGCACCACTTACTTCAATTGTGCATTCACCATTCGTTGGATTTGGTATAATCGCAATCTTGTGATCCAATACTTTGTCCTCCAATCCGACGGAGAAACCAACACTGAAATTATATCGGTGATAATGACCGAAATCAGCTGGGAAAAACTCAAGGTAAGTTCCACCTACTTGACGCAATCTAAATTGTCCGGAAGTTTCTCCTTCCACTTGACTTGAATACCAGAAACCAATACCATCGTGATCTGAATCTTCAAGAATAATACTGTAACAACCTGGTGCTAAGTCAAACGTATCCTTGTATTGAGTTGTATTCGCCAAATTGTTTCTTTCAAACAAAATTGTTCCACTGGCATCTTCTAAGCGATACTTATTCTCACTCGCTTTATTGTTAGTTGTAAACCAAACGAAGAAGGGACCGTTGATTGTTTCGGGCGCATCGAATTTCACGCTCTTCACATTGTTATTCTCGTATTCGTCCAAATCGGGATAACCACCAACAGAATGCACTTGAGCAGTAAATGTCATCGTGCCATTGTAATCTCTCCACCAGCCTAAATCTTGAACTGGAATTTCAACTACTTCTTTTTCTAAGAAACCTAAATTACCTGTCCATTCATACTCTAACCAATCACCGTAGCTCACCCAACAACGAATTGTACATTTTGTCAATGGTTGTTCACCTGTGTTTTGAATAATCACTCGTGGATTAGAACATGTAGGATTCCATTTTCTGTAATACTCGTAACTGTTCGGGTTTAAAATATCAATAATAGCAGCATCATGTTGGAAATTGGGTGCTGAATAGGTAATTAAATCCATCGCCATAATGTAATTCCCTCCTGCTTGACCCGGATCATTCGTTGGCACTTGATTAATCGCATAATCAATAGAAACAGTATCACCCGGAATAACAAATGGTGTTAACTCAAATTCGTTTTCACGCACTAAATCACCAGGACACCAGCCTTCTCTAGCATATGGCCACGTACCACCTTGAGAAATGTTCGGATTGTCACCACATTCTGTTGTTTGCCATATATTCCAATTGAATCGAGAAATACCATCAATTTTAACTTGATGATTGTTCGGAACCCATTCACAACAAGCTCCGTTACCAACTTGACCATGACCTGATAATCTTGTTTTGATTTTAAACATGCCTGATGTATCTGACAAGGATACGTCTGTCGCTGGTAAAGAAATATCGTTTGCTAAATTCGCAAAATTATAACTTCCAAAATCAGCCCAAATCGGTTCTCTTTTGTGAACATCTCTTGGTGGAATACCTTCGATAAACGCAAATTTTAAATCCAATAATTCTTGCGTATTGTGTGCAGCTAAATCAACCACATCTTTCAAGTACTGTTGGTAATCCGTAACATCATAAATCCATGAAAACCCTTGTGGACCCAAATCAAACTGAATACCATAAGGTGTGATGTAACGTGCAATTTCCACATCATGAACAATCTCATAAGGAGTTTGAAAATACAAAATCGCTTCGTTCAAAATAGAAGTTGCACACGTATATGGTGTTTGAGTTACAACTTGGCCTGTTGAATTATAAACCGTTTCATTTCCTGAAAGCGTTCCTACAAATGCGTTTACAATTTCAAAATGATTTGTAACGGCTTGCAATTCATAAACTACTGTTGGTTCATCTCTTTTGATTTCAATTTCTTCGCTTACAGCGTTAGCACCTGCAACTGTTCCTTGTCCGATTGCAATTAATGGACGAGCATTTGCTTCTTGAACACCTGCATACGGAAGTTCATCAAAATTGAACATTCCTTGTTCAGATGGCATTAGTAAATAATTATTTTGAGATTGATCTTCAGCCCATGCTTGTCCATCGAAATCAAAATACGTCAATAAATTTGCCCAGTTAGGATGCGCAGGTGTTGCTTTTGTTTGCATCCAGGACTGAATTGTTGCTTGCGTTAATGCGGCATCGTACACTTGGAATTCATCTACCATTCCTTTCCACATATAGCCTTGATTCATATTTGAACCTAAAATAAATCGGTGAACATATCCAATTGGTAAGTTCTTGTTGGTTCCTGAATGCCAAAGCGCTCCATTCTTATATATGAACATTTCACCAGTTGATTGTTTCTTCACAAAAGCCCAATGGTTCCAATTGTTATCCATTTCAGCAGCAGTCATCACTTTATTGATTCGGTCATATCCAGAACCTTGACCAGCATCGAAATACATTGAATTATCACTCCACGGCATGTGAATGTTGATTACACGATTACCAGCAATATCATACGCTTCCAATATAGAAGTATTCGTCCCACCGGCTCCATTTCCTTTTGCCCAAAAAGCAATGGTCATTTCGTTACCCATGTCAAAATCAGACAATTCTAAAAGCGAATGGTTCGTTCCATCAAATTCTATACAACCATTTAAATCATTGTAATAAACAGCCGAACCTGAGGCGATTGATTCACTATCAAATAAAATGCTATTCACAGCATCCATGCTATTTTCGAAGTAGAATTCGATAATGATGTTATCGGTGCCATTCCACGCAAAAGGCTGATAAAACAATAATTCATTTTGTCCGATTGTCAATTCAGGTTGACTCCCATTTGCCCAATGGGCAGCATCGTACACCTCTGTAAATCCTGCTGAATGAAAGGAAATTAAGTTCGCATCTACCGTTGATTTCAATGAAATTCGAGGATATTTTAATTCTCCCGAGTTGATAGTATTATTTACGTACAAAGAAAGCGATTGTAAATCACCAGCTACGATACCAGCAGCAGTCAATTCACTTGCCGACAAAAGCATTTGGAAACGTCCACCATGATTCGTAACATCAAAAGGAAAAGCTGACGTTCCGTTTGCACTATTCACCAAACTATTTGTTAAAGTTGCTGCTGAACGGTTATGTTCATTTCTGACATATGTATCTGAGTATACGGCTGTCAATGGGTCATAAACCAAAGATGGTGGACTCTGAAGATTCGCCAAGTATTTATTTCCATTCACTTGAACTGAATCATATTCTCCGGTGTGATCAAAAACACGTGTATACGTTAAATAATCCCATTCACCACAATTATATTGGTCCCAAGTCGTCAAGGGACTGCATTTCAATTTGTAATACATCAACACTTTTTCAAAGCGTTTATCGTTCAATTCCTGTGGAAAAGTAAAGTTTGCTCTTCTTGTGGTGATTGAATCAAACGTGAATGTTTGCACCCAGGTAGTGTCTTGGGAGAATGTGAAGCCAAGCGGCAATAAGAATGAAAGGAATACTAATTTTCTAAGCATCGTAATAAGATTTGGCTGCAATATACGGAGCTTCTAATTCATTACAAAACGGTTTTAGCAGACAAAATCAAAATAATTGGAATGCTAAGAAATGAATCCTAATTTAAATGCCTAAAATTCTTGATTTCGATTAACGAACGCATGAAGAATTAATCTTTTAATAGCAATTCAATCCGAGAAATTAACACCAATTCAGACTTATTCATGCGATTGAATGCAGAACCCGTTTCTATGCATACCTTTACAATGAAGGATTTTAATGCGGGTGTGAATTTATCCAAATTAGCTTGATACACTTCTTCAAACGAATGAAAAGCCTTTTCAGAATCGACGTGTTGTTCATCTAAACCCAACATGATTTTATCAATGTATTCCATCGCTCGCACACCGAAAGGATCTTCGGCATCTGCTAAGCCTTGCCAATTGTCATTCACAATTTGATGCACCTTTTGTTTTTCTTCTGCTGAAACGTGATTATCTGCGCTTGCCACAGCGTAAACTAAAAATCCAATGGCTCTTGCTACTTGTTCCATAATTATTCGATTGTATTCATAAAGATAGGAAGTAAATAGTAGCTTTCCTCAAATAGATCACTGTTCTTATAAATAAAATACAACTGCTCCCAAGAAGATTCAGCAAAGGATTTGTTCACCTTCTTCATTTCCTCTAATTCCGTTTTCACCCATGGCTTTTGTTCCAAAATTTCCAGGGCCTTTTCTTCAAAAACGTAGGGAGAGAAATATTCCTTTTGCTGCAAATAACTATCGAAGAAATTCCATCTGAAATAACTATCCTCTGCACGAGAGATAAGTGATGATAGAATAAAATTACGTTGGTATTGATTTAAATCAATCCAGACATCACCCTTCTTGAATGCTTGGTCGGCAAATTCATAATTGGACTCCACTTGATTGTGGTAAAAATGTCCTTCATAAGGTTTAGTATTTGATTTAAATTCAGCTACACGCTCTCTTGAAATCGGTATGATTGTATCGTTTTTTAATACGTTCATTTTTACTCCATTCTGTTGCAAGCGTTCAATAACATCCTCACATTGTGCACCA
>JBIIKG010000025.1:0-21537 GCA_044233275.1 Crocinitomicaceae bacterium
GGTAATAGTACTATCACAACCAGCCGCATTTGGAATTACTTGCGAGTAGGTTCCGCTTTGAGTATATGTTTGACCGTTAAGCGTATATGAATCTAATGCTGTTTCCGTTAAAGTGGAAGTAGAAGTATTGTTAACGATTACTTGAACACTATCTATACCTTGGCATCCATTCAAATCGGTTCCTTGTAAATGATAAATTTCCGTTGCAGTTGGAACGAATGAAATACCATCAATCACAGCATTATCCCAAGAATAAGTATCTGCGCCAGTTCCTGAAAGCGTTACAGAAGTTCCTGCACAAATGGTTTGGTCATTTCCAGCATTTACGGTTGGAAGTGCGTTGACAGTGACAGTGACTTGGTCTGAGTTTGTACAACCCGTTACTGTGTTTATTCCAGTTACTGTATAAGTTATATTTGCAGTAGGAGTGAACTGTAAACCATCAATCACAGCATTATCCCAAGAATAAGTATCTGCGCCAGTTCCTGAAAGCGTTACAGAAGTTCCTGCACAAATGGTTTGGTCATTTCCAGCATTTACGGTTGGAAGTGCGTTGACAGTGACAGTGACTTGGTCTGTGTTTGTACAACCCGTTACTGTGTTTATTCCAGTTACTGTATAAGTTATATTTGCAGTAGGAGTGAACTGTAAACCATCAGTAACAGCATTATCCCAAGAGTAGGTATCTGCCCCAGTTCCTGAAAGCGTTACGGTTGTTCCAGCGCAAACAGTTTGGTCAATTCCAGCATTTATAGTTGGAAGCGCATTCACAGTCACATCGACTTGGTCCGTATTTGTACAACCCGTTGAAGTATTTATTCCAGTTACTGTATAAGTTATATTTGCAGTAGGAGTGAACTGTAAACCATCAGTAACAGCATTATCCCATGAGTACGTATCTGCCCCTGTTCCTGAAAGCGTTACGGTTGTTCCAGCGCAAACAGTTTGGTCAATTCCAGCATTTATAGTTGGAAGTGCGTTCACAGTCACATCGACTTGATCCGTATTTGTACAACCAGTTGCAGTGTTAGTTCCAGTTACAATATAGGTTGCATCGGCAGAAGGTGTGAATAGTACACCGTCGATTACACTATTATCCCATGAATAGGTATTTGCGCCGGTTCCAGAAAGAGTAACTGCAGTTCCAGCGCAAACAGTTTGGTCAATTCCAGCATTTATAGTTGGAAGTGCGTTCACAGTCACATCGACTTGATCCGTATTTGTACAACCCGTTGAAGTATTTGTTCCAGTTAATGTATAAGTTGTATTGGCAGCAGGTGTGAATAGTACACCGTCAATTACACCATTATCCCAAGAATAGGTATCTGTGCCAGTTCCTGAAAGTGTTACGGATGTTCCAGCGCAAACAGTTTGGTCAATTCCAGCATTTATAGTTGGAAGTGTGTTCACAGTCACATCGACTTGGTCCGTATTTGTACAACCCGTTGAAGTATTTGTTCCAGTTAATGTATAAGTTGTATTGGCAGCAGGTGTGAATAGTACACCGTCAATTACACCATTATCCCAAGAATAGGTATTTGTGCCAGTTCCTGAAAGTGTTACGGATGTTCCAGCGCACACAGCTTGGTCAATTCCAGCATTCACGGTTGGAAGTGCATTAACATTCACAGTTGTGTTTAACGAAAGGGCAGA
This sequence comes from Crocinitomicaceae bacterium, assembly GCA_044233275.1. Lineage (GTDB taxonomy): Bacteria > Bacteroidota > Bacteroidia > Flavobacteriales_D > Crocinitomicaceae > M0103. Next base: position 1,654 of record JBIIKG010000025.1, read on the forward strand.
ACAACCGCTTGTGTTAGTAACAGTGACACCGTAATTTCCTGCTGTTGAAACAACAATAGATTGCGCAGTTTCTCCAGTTGCCCATAAATTACCAGTTGCGGAAGACGAGGTAAGCGTTAAACTTCCTCCTGAACAAATGCTTGTAGATCCACTAGGAGTGATTGTTGGCGTTGGCGGTGTATCCACCACGACGGTTACATCATCTATGCAACTAATTCCATTGCTGTTTATTGTGCATGAATAAGTCATTGTCGTAGAAGGAGAAACGCTGATGCTAGGTGTTGTCGCCCCATTCGACCAACTAAAAGTTGCAGGCAATCCCTCTGTCTGTCTAACAGACCAATTCCACCCTCCAATTGGGTAACTTTGATTCGTATTACTTGATATAGTGTTCGGTCCATTGCCTTCATCAAAATGCCACAATCCAAATACTGAAGAATTAGCTGATGCTATTGTTTCTAGTGGTGTGAAATTATTCTGATATAGAATATTGTTGGTGATATATAATTCATCTACCAATCCATTAAATCTTCTACCACCTTCTGGCCAATTTCCTAGATATAAATTGGGACTTCCTGCGTATGAAATGGTTTGATTAACTGTTGAAATAAGTTGGCCATTGATAAAGCATTTTTTAATGCCATTTTCATAAGTTAGCAAAAGGTGCTGCCAACTATTCGGAGTCAAATTAAAACTCAAATCCCCCCAAGTGTAAGTATTGTTTCCGAAAGCCTGAACGACCCAATTAGAAGACCCGCCATGTGAAGCATCCAGCAAAATTGAAATACCATTTTGTATAGTTCCTGGGTTCACCCACATTGAAATTGAGAAAATATTTTGAGCCCCGAAATTTCCAAGATTGATATACCCACCATCAGTAGGAGAGGGGAACGGCCAAGGATTTGGAGAACCAGTATTACTAATGCAATTTGAATTTATCTGAAATGACGACGTATGTCCAATTGTAACACTCTCACCCGCACAAATAACAGAATCGGAAGCACTAATCGTTGCATTAACTAAAGTTAATACCGTAGTATCCGTAAGCGTACAAGCCCCATTTACTGCAGTGCACGAATAACTTCCTGAACTGCTTACATCAATTGATGAACTAGTTGCCCCAGAGTTCCATAAATAAGAACTTGCACCGCTTCCTGCACTTAATGTCGCGCTTGTTCCACAAGCAGAAGTAGTTGCTGGCAAAGAAAAGGCGAGTTGATCAACATTTATTGTCACATCATCTGTGCAACTTACTCCGTTGTTGGTTACCGTGCACGAATAGGTTGTTGTCGTTGTAGGAGAAATGGTGATGCTTGGTGTTGTGGTGCCGTTTGACCAAAGATAAGAAGTGGAAATTACATTGTTGCTTACGTTGTATAATTCATTTAATTCTGACCCACTTAATGCCCTGTTCCAAGCGGCATAATCATCCAAAGATCCTTCAAAATTTTGATTTCCCCCACCAATCGATCCAATTCGAAGCGCTACCCATTGATTGTAATTAATAGAATTTGGCAATGATGTGCTATAATCCAAAACACCATTTAAGTACATGCTATAAGTTGTTCCAGATTTTACGAAAGCAACAAAGTACCATTGATTGTTTTGATAACTGGTGTTTGATCCAGGTGCATATAATAAATCCCAAAATGCGTTTGATGGTCCAACTCCAAATGTTAGCCTGTTTGGAACATGTTCGTTATTCAATTCTACTGCAAATCCTGTATGATTAATCGAATTGAAAAGACATTGCTGATATTTTTGCACATTATTCGATTTCATCCAGCATGTAATAGTATAATTTGAACCCAAATTCAGAATTTGATTAGAAATTTCAATTTCTGAAGGCGGATCGGCCGTGCCACAACAATTTACTCCATTGAATTCAAAAGCACTATTAGTATTCCCGAAGCGGTCTGTGGTTAAGGTGGCGCCATTAATCGTTCCGTGATTTCCATTTCCACTTTCATCGTTGGCGTTTCCGCAGAAGGGCCAATAGCCGATTAACCCATTCTGAAGGTTTGTTGACAATGTAGTTGAAGAACATGGAGATAAATTTGTTGAACTCGAAATGGTTAGTGTAGTTGAGTCACCCGCACAAATAGTATTATTACTAGCTGTAATGCTGCACGTTGGAAGCATTTGGCTGTTGTACAAATTCGTAATTTCTTGTTGGGTTAGGGCACGGTTCCAGATGCCGATATCATCTATTTTCCCGTTAAAAAAACCGGGAAGACCAATGTTTTCTTTTCCAATTAAAAGATCGTATGTCGTGATTTGATTCGTGTAATTGAATTGAGTTGATGTGTAAACTAAATTGCCGTCTAGGAAATATTTTAATTCTTGATTTGTAGAATTGTAACTTATATTGATTAGGTGCCAATTGATATCGTTTATTTGACTATTGGCGCCTCCCATTGTATTCGAGCAAAAACAAGGGTCTGCGTTGTAATGAATTTGGAATGGTTGATTGGTTTGAGACTCTAAAGCCATATGCCATGTGCCTTGACCTGTTATTCCACCATTTTTAGACAGAATGAAGTGATGCTCATAGCTCGAGTTTGAAATACTTGAGTTGGCTAATTTAACCCAAGCACTTAATGTGAAATTTCCAATTAAATTCAAGCCGGTATTTGAGGGTACGTTTATAAAGTCGCTAACCCCATTAAAACTATATGCTCTATTAACATTCCCATTTCTATCCGTCGTCAATGTTGCGCCATTCACCGTTCCATTATTCCCATTCAAACTTTCATCATTAGCGTTGCCATTAAAAGGCCAATAACCAACAAGACCGTTAGTTGGGACATAGCTAGGAACTTGAGAAAAGATGTTTAACGCTAACATGAAAAACATAGCTGTAAATAGTAGTTTGTTAATCATTGATTTTCAGTTTTTTATTGTGTAAATATATTGAATATTAATTAGATTTTTTCACCCATTACAAATCGGCATTAAATCTCTCACCCATCGATTTCTTATTTCAAGAAGGGATTCATCTTGGCATTTGTTTTCTGGAAACCAAACAATTACAAAACGACTTAAAATTTCTTCGTTCAAGCGAGAAAATAGTTCCCATTTTGATGCTGCAAATTTTACTCGGTTCACAGAAGTTTTTGGACCATTAGCGTTTTTATTCAGTATTTGCGTATTAAAAACGGTGCTTAGCATCGGAGCATTTGTTACCACTACTTGAGACTCAGGATTAAAACAAATTGTTTCTCCTCGTAGTGTGATGGTAGACAATTGCATTTGAATTCTTTCCAATGCAGGTTGATTATCCGCTAGACCAATATAAACTATCTCTTGATCAAAAAACAACATATAAATACCAGGCATGTCTAATGCAGAAGGAATTGGTGTTTTCGGCACGAATTGACAATTCAACGGAAAACTTCCAGATTCTGTTAGCTGGAATATCTCGTTAGCTTTGTAGGACTTCATTTAACTGCTTTTTCTGTAAAACTTTGAATAGTATTCACAAATTTGCTTAATGAATTAAAAAAATTTCGTAATTTATTTTCTTATTATGAATAATTAGTTCTAATTTTGAACTTTTAAAACAAATGTTATGATTCAAAATCCAGAAATAAAAATCAAACAATTGCGTGAATTAAAGAACTTAACGCAGGAGCATGTGGCAACGCAATTGGGACTCACAACACGTGCATTTTCTAAAATAGAAACTGGAGAAACACAACTGACAATTAATCGATTAAATGAAATAAGTGCAATTTTGGGAGTTGATCCAATAGAGTTGTTAGGATTTGATGATAAGCAGGTTTTCAATAACTGCAAGCAAGATGGATATATAGGAATTAATCACATAAATATTCCGGAAAAATTAATACAGCAATATGAAAAAACTATTCAGGTTTTAGAAGATGAAGTAGCTTTGCTAAAAAGTCTTTTGCAGTAAGAATTTAATAGCAACAAAACAGCTATATCTTTCCCAATTTCTTTGCGTATTTTTGAAGCAACACAATGTTGATCTCATTTATGAAAGTAGTTTTTTTAAGCAACAAGCTCGTGAAATTAAAGACTGGACAACTACTGATAAAATGCGTGATGGTCTCGATGCTGCTGGAATTGTTGTCAAAGTCCCAAAAGAAAGAATTTCTTGGAGTTTATTTTAAAGAACAATTTTAGCAATGGAAATGCTAGCGAAAATCAAATCAAATTACCTTGCTTTTTTTCTTGGGATACTATCTTTTGTGACATTTGTTTATGTGCATCCGGGCGATAGCTTGTTAAAAGTTATCTTTTCGGATCCGATGGGTTATTATCAGTATTTACCTGCGATATTTATAGACCATAATCTAAAAGATATGGAATACACCGTCCCCCTTGAAAACGGGAATATGCTCAGTGTTTTTCATATTGGAATTGCCATTCTTCAATTGCCGTTCTTTTTAATTTCCCATCTAATTGTGCTCATTTCTGGGGGAGAGGCAAACGGTTATTCAGCTATTTACATGTATGGTGTAGGAGCCGCGGCTAGTTTTTACTTAGCTGTTGGAGTATATTTTCTGCAGAAATTTTTAATGAATTTTTATGCTAAATCATCTATTTTAATTGCCTTATTAATAGTGGTTTTTGGCACCAATCTTTTTTATTACAGTGCTTTTCAAGCTGGAATGTCACACGTTTATTCATTTGCTGTTTTTGCTGCGTTAATCTATCTTTCTCATCTTTTTTTCAAGAAAATCAACTTCCGATTGGCAGCCTTAATTGGTTTTTTGGTAGGCGTAATTATTGTTATTAAGCCAAACAATGGAATTATTGTATTCTTCCTCATCTTTTATGGATTGACTTCCTTTTCAGAAGTATTGCCTAGAATCAAATGGTGGCTACACCAATGGAAATATGTGCTAGTAATGTTCTTTTTCGGAGGCGTAGTTCTTTTCTTACAAATGGCCTATTTTAAACATGTTTCTGGAAATTGGTTGGAGTTCTCTTACGGTCACCTCGGTCAACAGTTCTTTTGGACGAAAGCGCAAATGGGAAAAGTATTGTTTAGTCCCCAAAATGGATTTTTTATATACGCACCAGCAATGCTTTTTGCAGTAATTGGACTCATTTGGGGTTCATTCAGAAAGCAAGCGAATTTTTTCACCTCACTTCTTATTTGGTGTTTGTCGTGGTATATTTTTGCAAGCTGGTGGTGCTGGTGGTTTGGTGGAGCATATGGTCATCGGTCATTTATAGAATATCTTCCGCTATTAGCAATTGGTTTAACTTATTTTATTCAAGAAATATCAAAAGTGACCGTGATGAAATATCTAGGTGTCACAATCGGTTTTGCACTCGTTTTTGTGAGTGTAAGAATGTCATTTATCTATGCCTCTCCTTGGGATGGACCAGATTGGGGATGGGACGATTACCTTGTCCAATTAGGACATGTTTTTTGGGTGTAAAGAATCAAGAAAATAATCGAGAGTTTATGCTTACTTGCTAAAAAGGTTGTATTTCAAGATACACCAAATGGCTCTAAAACCATCTTTCCAGCCAATTTTCTTGCCTTCTTCGTATGTTCTACCATAGTAAGAAATTCCAACTTCGTAAATTCTAATTTTAGGGATTCGTGAAATTTTTGCCGTAACTTCTGGTTCAAAACCAAAGCGTTTTTCTTTCAATTTCAAAGATTTAGCAACCGATGAATCCATCAATTTGTAACATGTTTCCATATCTGTTAAATTCAGATTTGTAAACATGTTTGACAAACGCGTCAAAAAACGATTTCCTATTGAATGCCAGTAAAAAAGAATACGATGAGGATGATGTCCCACAAAACGAGAACCGTAAACGACATCTGCAAAGCCTTCCACAACTGGTTGAAGCATCAAATTAAATTCACGTGGATCATATTCCAAATCAGCATCTTGAACGATTAAATAATCTCCCGTACAAATTTCAATTGCCTTATGAATAGCTGCACCCTTTCCTTTATTGACTTCTTGACTATATAAAGTAATACGCAGGTCTGGATTTGCGGCAATATAGCTTGAAACGACTTCGACGGTGTTGTCACTCGAACAATCATTCACAATGACAAGTTCCTTTTCGATTCCATCAATTAACTCAACATTTTTTACTTTATCGAGAATGATTGTAATTGTTTTCCCTTCATTATAAGCGGGAATGAGAATTGAAAGACGTGTAATTTTTTTGTTCATGGAATGATTTTCGAACACAAATGTAATTTAAAGGATTGATTTTGATTCGTTATTTAACTTCTATTCTTTTGAAATGTTTAAAGAAAGGAATTATCTTCGTCCGAATGAATTAGAAATCTCACTGCAAGAATCAAACGAATTACTTCGCATTATAAAAAGCAAAATACATACTTTAAAACGGAATCTCAATTCATAATTCAACATTTATAATTTAAATACATGCTTACGCCAAACATCGATAAAAAATTATTCCTACTGGATGCCTATGCCTTAATTTACAGAGCATATTTTGCATTTGCTAAGAATCCACGTGTCAATTCAAAAGGTCAAAATACTTCTGCCGCTTTTGGGTTTACGAATGTTTTAATTGACGTTATTAAAAACGAAAAACCGACGCATTTAGCAGTAGTTTTCGATCCTCCAGGTGGCTCAACGCATCGTATCGCGGATTTTGAAGCTTACAAAGCTCACCGAGAAGAAATGCCAGAAGATATTCGTTCAATGATTCAGCCAATTAAGCAAATTATTGAGGCTTTCAATGTGCCTATCCTTGAGTTAAATGGGTACGAAGCAGATGACGTAATTGGAACTTTAGCCAAAATTGCTGAACGAAAAGGCTATACCACATACATGATGACGCCCGATAAAGATTATGGCCAATTGGTATCCGATAACATTTATATGTTCAAGCCTGGTCGTGGTGGAAATCCACCAGAAATCATGGGGGTAAAGGAAGTGTGTGAGAAGTTTGAAGTGACAGATCCAATGCAAGTCATTGATATTCTGGGTCTATGGGGTGATGCAGCGGATAACATCCCTGGAATCCCTGGAATTGGTGAGAAAACAGCAAAAACCTTGATTCAAAAGTATGGCTCAATGGAAGCCATTTTTGAAAATGTAGAAGATCTAAAGGGCAAGCAAAAAGAAAATGTCATCAATTTTCAAGAGCAAGGATTGATTTCTAAGAAATTAGCGACCATTATTGTTGATTTAGATGTGGAATTCAACGAGGAACATCTAATTATGTGTGATGTTGATACGGAAAAGGTAAAAGATATTTTTACAGAATTAGAGTTCAGAAATCTCGCTAGACGTGTAATTGGTGAAGAAATCGTGGTGACAGCGCATCCGACATCTAATTCTGGTGAATCGGCACAATTGGATTTATTCGGTATGCAAAGCATGCTGGTTGAGCAAGATCCAACGCCAACCGCTGATTACAAAACCATTGCTACTGAAAAGCCGAGCTATCATTTAATCACCAATCCAGAGGAGCGAAAAGAATTGTTGGAACTTCTATTAAGACAAAATCAGGTTTGTTTTGATACAGAAACAACGGATATTGATGCGCTGCATGCTGATTTAGTTGGAATGTCATTTTCTTACAAAGCAAGAGAAGCTTTTTATGTGGCGATTCCAGCTGATTTCAATGATGCAAAATCAATCGTAGATGAATTTTTACCTTTCTTCAATTCAACTTCAATTGAGAAAATAGCGCACAATATCAAATACGATTTGAAAGTCTTGAATAGATATGGTATTTCGGTTGCAGCTCCAACATTTGATACGATGGTGGCACATTACCTAATCAATCCAGAATCGAAACAAGGAATGGATTTTTTGGCTGAATTTTATCTGAAATATCAACCAATTTCTATTGAGACATTAATTGGCAAAAAAGGAAAAGGCCAAGGAAATATGAGTGATTTGAAACCTGAAGAAGTGTCAGATTATGCTTGTGAAGATGCTGATATCACATTTCAGTTAAAGCAACTTTTCGAACCAGAAATTCAAAAGGATCATTTGAAAGAATTGTTCTATGAAATGGAAATGCCGCTTGTAGAAGTATTGAAAGATATGGAACAAGAGGGAATTGCTATTGATGTTGTAGGATTACAAGAGTATTCTAAACAAATGGAAATTACGCTTGCGGAACTTGAAAAAAGCATCAAGGCTGAAGCTGGAATGGATTTCAATGTAGATTCTCCCAAGCAATTAGGTGATGTATTATTTGAAGTGTTAAAAATCTCTTCGAAAGCGAAAAAAACCAAAACAGGTCAATACGCAACCTCTGAAGATGTGCTTCAAAAACACGAAAATGATCACCCAATTATTCCAATGATCTTGGAATACCGTCAATTGCGCAAATTGAAAAGCACTTATGTTGATCCACTTCCCACAATGACAGACCGAATTGACGGAAGAATCCATACGAATTACATGCAAACGGTGACAGCAACAGGTCGATTAAGTTCGAACAATCCGAATTTGCAAAACATACCAATTCGGACAGATAAAGGAAAAGAGATTCGAAAGGCTTTTATTCCACGAAATGAAGAATTTACCTTGATGGCTGCGGATTATTCGCAAATTGAATTGCGCATTATTGCTGCCTTGAGTGGTGATAAAAATATGATTGAAGCATTTAAAAGTGGTCATGATATTCACAAAGCAACTGCCGCAAAAGTTTTCAATGTCTCTTTAGAAGAAGTAACTCGCGATCAACGTAGTGCGGCAAAGGCGGTGAATTTTGGAATTATTTACGGACAATCAGCTTTTGGTTTATCCCAAAATTTGAACATTTCAAGAACGGAAGCAAAATCGATTATAGATGCTTATTTCGAACAATATTCTACTATAAAAACATATATGGATGGCGCTGTGACTCAAGCGCGTGATAAAGGTTACGTTGAAACGATTATGCAACGTCGACGCTATTTACCAGATATCAATTCTGCCAATGCAGTGGTTCGTGGATTTGCAGAACGTAATGCGGTGAATGCTCCTATTCAGGGATCAGCAGCTGATATTATTAAAATGGCTATGGTTGAGGTTTACAGAGCGATGAAAAAACAACCATTGAAATCCAAAATGATTTTACAAGTACACGATGAATTGGTGTTTGATGTGCACAAGTCTGAAATGGACTTGATGAAAAAGTTGGTGGAAGAAGCAATGGAGCATGCTGTTAAATTAGTTGTACCAATGGAAGTTGAATTACAATTCGGCGAAAATTGGTTGGATGCGCATTAATGGTGGCTTCGGCTCCTTTAAACGGTAGCTGAGCGAAGCCGAAGCCACCGTTTAAAGAATATAATTTAAAAAGTTAGTAATGTTTGGATGGATGTATATTTTGGAGTGCTCTGATGGCTCTTTTTATACAGGCAGCACAAGTAATCTTACGTTGAGATTTGAACAACATCAGAACGGTGAAGGTGCTAACCATACCAAATCCAGACTTCCTGTTAAATTGGTTTATTTTGAGGAATTCAATAGAATTGATCTGGCATTTTACAGGGAAAAACAAGTTCAAGGCTGGAGTAGAGTAAAAAAAATTGCACTTATTCAAAATAGACATTGTGACTTGAATCATCTTGCCGAGTGCAATAATGATAGCCATTTTAGAAACCGAGATATTGGTGATTTTGAGGCGAGAGATGAAGAATAATTATTGGGAAGTCGATGGCTTAGCATATCCTTTGATGAGCGTATCCGGTTTTTAATTGATTTCGGTGACTAAGCGTATCCGGTGTTTGAGGAATCTGATGACGGAGTGTATTCAGTGACTGAGCCTATCCGGTTTTTGAGTGAATTCTGTTTTTGAGTGAATTTGATGACGGAGTGCATCCGGTGACGGAGCGTATACGGTTTTTGAGTGAATTTGATGACGGAGTGCATCCGGTGACGGAGCGTATACGGTTTTTGAGTGAATTCGGTGGCTGAGCGGAGCCGAAGTCACCGAAATTCAATCCCCCAACCCCTATTTTCTAACACACCAACAAGTGTAATCAGCTCTTCTGCATCTTGAATGTCTTCTTGAATACGTTCAAAACTCAATTGATTTTCCTTAATCGTTGGTCTTAATCCAAGCGGGAAAGCTGTTTGTATTAGATGAGAATCGTGCTCGATTTGATGAAGGAATTGACGCAGTAAATTAATGGATTCGTTTGAACTCAATTTGAAATCACTCGATTTGACGGAAGAAAAGAAATCTATTTTCTTTCGAGCGCGTGTCAACAAAACATTCAAACGTTTGCTTCCATTTTTCGAGTTCATTGGGCCAAAACGCATGTGAAATTCATTCTCTTCAGAATAAGCATAAGCAAAACTAATGATGAGGTGATCACATTCTTCTCCTTGAACATTTTCCAATGCTTTGAAAAAGGCAGTGTCATTCTCGATTCGGTCCTCAAGTATTTGAAGCGTTTTTGGTGATAAACAGGCACTTATTTCATGTAATTGTGTTTCAGAAAAAGCGACTATTCCTAGGTGATTGGTTCCGTTTATTTCCTTTTCAATCAATTGTGCAACTTCTTTTGCTTCAAGTTGATTTTTGCGATCGATAAATCTTCCTTGCTCTATAAAGTGCCAAACGATAGGACTTTTCTCTTGTTTTACAGATGGAAAAGCGACTAATTCATTGTTGTAAAAATGCTTATTTGAGAATTGAATCAATGCAGGATGTTCACTGCGATAATGATGCTTCAAAGCAACATTCTGCCAATAATAACTCGCTTGATGCAGCAAATCTACCACCTCTCCATTTCCTGATTTAAAATATGAACTTGGACCCATCTGCTGCTGATCACCTGCAACGAGAATGCGCTTACTTCGTTGGATTGTACCAAGTGCATTTTGAAGCGGAAGTTGACTAGCTTCGTCAAAAATACCCACATCGAAAAGTTGCTCTTCCATCGGAAAGCATTTGGCTATTTGTGCTGGATTACTCAACCAAATAGGTTTGAACAAGCGAATCCAATCTTGCGCTTCTGAAGCAAATAATTCACGTAAACTTGGGTGATTGCGCGTTTTTGAAAATTCTTTTACGAGAATGGCTTTGCCTTTTTTCAAACGAGATCTTAGTTCTTTTTCAGCAGAACCCAATTTAGCAGGAGGTGTTTGAAGTAATGTATGATAATATTGAAACTTCTCCCATTGATATTGCTGAATTTCAGCTGACAAGAGACTTGATTCTTTTTCTCGGGTCGTTAAAATTAGGTGTACTTTATGAAGTAAATCGGCTGCCTTAAAATCGGTAAAAGAAGGAAACTGTACCGTAAATTTCACCCAATTATGTTTGCAAATAGCTAATTCAAAATCATCAAAAGTCGAGTAGTTTTTGATGTTGCGTAGGATTATTTCTGATAAGATTTTAAACTCTGAATGAAATAAAGTCAAGGACTCAAATTGTTTAACAAAAGCGTTAAAAAAGGAAAGAATTTCAGTCGAATCTTGCCAACGAAAGTTAGATTTAAATTGCGTGTAAAGATGATTCAAGGGAGCATTTTGTTCACTGAGTATAAGACGTTTCTCACTTGGAATGTTTAACCATTTTTGATGCTCCTCTTCGTTTGTATAATGAAGTTGTTGCTGAATTAATTCTAACTCTAAAGGAAGCTCATCGACTCCAATTTCGCATAATTCAATTTTAATTTGAGAAATAACCTCGTTATTAGCCAAATATGACTTCCAATGTAGTAAACAATCATTGGCTTTTTCACTAAGTAAGATTGAGAATTTCGACCATTGTTTTTTGAATTTCCATTTTCCTAAAAGTGATGAATTGTTGGAAAGTTCAAGTAGATAATTCGTTTCTGTTAAGTTCGGCAATTTTTTCCAGTTATCCTTTTCACCTTCCAAGGTAGCACGATGCAGTTGAGCTTGAAGAAATTGCTTTCTTAATTTTATAAATCGTTTTTGTTCTTTCGAATTGGCAGTTAAAATTGCCGCATGTTTTCGTACAATTGGATTCGAATAATTGTGACAAAGTGCTGCTGTCTTCATCGCTTCTTGAAAATCAATCCAAGTCTTTATTTCAAAATGTTTTTGCAAGGTTTGCAGCTCCCTAATCCACTTTTTAACCAGCGAATCCATTTGAAGAAAACTGCTTCCTTGAATACACCCAATGGAACATAATCCGATGGTTTCATTCAAATGCTGAGTATAAATTTTTTCTAGGACAGGTCGCACAGAAATCCATTCTTCCATCGAGGGTAAATCACTTGAAAAAGGAATACGTTCTATCGTGTTATTCTTAAGGAATGCCTGAAATTCGGAATAACTAATTCCTCCAATTAAGTTAGGACGATTCAAAACATCTAACTGTTGTTGGAGTTGATCTCTATATTGCTCTGAGAGTAGTAAGTTCGCTTGTGGACGCAACATTTTTGCTTGTTCCAAAGAACTCCAATCCGCTTTTAATTCATTCAACACATCTTTAGTTGTCGTTTCTGATGTTGCAACAAAACAAAATCTACCTAAATCAAAGAGTTGCATTTTTTTCTCTAAAACCTCTAATGCAACTCGTTTTTCTGAGACTACGACTGCTGATGAACCTTTCAGTAAAAGTTTTGCTAGCAGATTGCTCAGTACTTGAGATTTACCAGTTCCAGGTGGACCTTGAACGACAGTGTGGTCTTGTTTGATGGAATCAAAAACTTCCAATTGATCTAAATCTGTTGGAAAAAGCAATTCATTTCCAATGGATAGTTCATGCGTATCGCGTGCTTGTTCATCACCCAATAATTGAGCTAGAGAAGGAGATATCGTTTGATTTAGTAATTCTTCTAATTCTTTGATTATTTCAAAGCGATGGTGGTGAAAATTTCCAAAGAAACAATTCGTTAAATCAAGTTGATTAAAATCCTTTTCCCTCAAAAACGCACAAAATGAATCCACAGTCGTTAGTTCTTCAGGCAGTTGAATGTTAAACTCTTTCAAAAGCCGATTTACAACAAACGGATTTATGAAAACGTCTTCTTCTAAAGGAATAATTTTAACATTATCCTTGACTTTTGAAATTTCCACATGACAGGGAAACAAAAACAAGGGTGACCGAACGGCAAATTGCTTGACTTCCCATTCAATAAATCCTTGTGTCAAACAAAGTGGGAAAATCCCCTGTTCTTTCTCTGTTTTTTTGGCGGCGTTTAAAATGGATTTAATATTCGAATCAATGGGAAGTATGGTGGGTTGGATATTATTTGGATTTAACTCAATCGGAACGACTAAATTATTGTCCAAATCAACCAAAACATCATTCGCATTAAACTGACTTACATCGTTTAACAATTCTTGAATTTTATGTTTCGCAGTTTCACTCACCGGTCTAAAATTAGCAAAACTTTTGGCGCGCTGAAAATTGTCAATTGCAATTGTTGATTCTCAATTTAAGAAGTACCTTTGCCAAGTAACAAAACACAATAGAAATGAAATTCGGAACAAAAGCTATCCATGCAGGTGTTCATGCAGATCCAACAACTGGAGCCATAATGACACCGATTTATCAAACTTCAACCTATGTGCAAGAAGCGCCAGGTGTAAACAAAGGTTATGGTTATGCGCGTGGTAAAAATCCAACAAGGGAAGCGTTGCAAGATGCATTAGCAGCTTTGGAGAATGGAAAACACTGTGTTGCTTTCAGCAGTGGAGTCGCTGCAACGGATGCTGTTTTGAAATTATTGAGTCCAGGTGACGAGGTAATCACAGGTGATGATTTATATGGCGGAACTTACCGTTTGTTCACGAAAATCTATGAGAAATTTGGGATCAAGTTCCATTTCATCGATTTAACGAATGCTGAAAATTTGCATAATTATATCAATAGCAATACAAAATTGATTTGGGCTGAAACGCCAACAAATCCTACAATGCAAATTATTGATATTGAAGCTTGCGCAAAAATTGCAAAGGCAAACAATGTATTGATGGTTGCAGATAACACGTTTGCTTCTCCTTATTTGCAAAATCCATTGGATTTAGGCGCCGATATCGTGATGCATTCAGTAACAAAATACTTAGGTGGTCACTCCGATGTTGTTATGGGCGCGTTGATTACGAACAATCCACAAATCCACGAACAACTATATTTTATCTTGAATAGTTCAGGAGCAAATCCTGGTCCTATGGATTCATTCTTGGTCTTAAGAGGTATTAAAACCTTGCATTTGCGAATGGAAAGACATTGTTTCAATGGACGTAAGATTGCTGAGTTCTTGAAAAATCACCCAAAGATTGAGAAAGTATATTGGCCGGGCTTCCCAGAGCATCCAAATCATGACATCGCGAAAAAGCAAATGCGTGATTTTGGTGGAATGATTTCAATTGTATTGAAAGATAAAGCAATTGAAAACACTTTCAAAGTGGCTTCATCTTTCAACGTATTCTCTTTGGCAGAATCACTAGGTGGAGTTGAATCATTGATTAATCACCCGGCAACAATGACACATGCTTCTATTCCGAAAGCAGAGCGTGAAAAGGCAGGAGTGGTAGATAATTTATTGCGTTTAAGTGTAGGTGTTGAAGACATCGAAGATTTAATTGCAGATTTAGAGCAAGCATTAGCATAGTTGAGTATGAAGGTGATTGTAACAGGTGTTTCGAAAGGATTAGGCAAAGCGCTTGTTCAACATTATCTTGATGCTGGTATTCAAGTCATAGGAATTGGTCGGAGTCACAACTTCGACCATTCTAATTTTAGCTTTATCCATTGTGATTTTTCTTCTTTAGATCAAATCGAAAATCTCGTTCTTCCAATCCTCAATGAAGATACAATTCTGTTTAATAATGCAGGACAGATAGGTCATGTTCAACGTCTTTCTGATCAAGTAGGGTATGATGTTGCTGAAGTTTTAACTGTTAATACGATTGCACCAATGATTCTGAGTTCTAAAGTCGCAAATGCAATTGGAGAAAATCACGTTTTTACATTAGTTAATATTAGCTCTGGTGCAGGTCGCGGACCAATACCTTCATGGTCAGCTTATTGCGCATCGAAAGCAGCGCTTGATATGTTTTCTTTGACTTTTTATAAAGAAGAAAAGGAAAAAGGAAGTTCAATTAAAGTATATGCTGTCGCACCAGGAGTTATCGATACTGCTATGCAAGAGAAAATTCGTTCCGTAAATGAAAATAGCTTCTCAAGTATACAGCGCTTCGTTGATCTTAAAAATAACGCAGAACTGTTGAGTCCTGAAGACACTGTAAATAAAATACTAAAGTTACTTTCATTGCCTTTTGATGAAAGTGCGATAATTTGCTCTTTACGCGACATCAATTGATGTTAGATTTCCAAGCGTTTATCTATTATTTTGTCCGTTTATACAACATTTCATTGTTTAAACCAAACCATTTCGTAATTTGGAGCGTTCTAAAACTAAATGAAAACTGTTAAACTATGAAAAAATTTACCTTAGTAGCTCTCTCCCTACTTATACTTAATATAGCGTTTTCCCAATCTATACAGCGTGTTCTAGATAAGGATAATATGCGTGAAGGCGAAAATGTTGAGTATTGCTCACAGCACAAGCGCATGCAAGAATTGTTGAAAGATCCAGCAATGATGGAAATCTATTTACAAGAGCAGCATAACGATGAAATCAACAAAAGCAAGGGTAATACAACAAAAGGTATTCTCTACAAAATTCCAATTGTATTTCATGTATTGCACAATAACGGAATTGAAAATATTTCGGATGAGCAAATAATGGATGCATTATTCATACTAAATAGGGATTATAGAAAGCAAAATGCAGATACTGCAACAGTTCAAATCGATTTTCAAGGGATGCCTGGAGATGTTGAAATTGAATTCGTTTTAGCTACTAAAGCACCTAATGGCGCTTGTTTTAAAGGAATTACGCGTACGGCCAACGCATTAGCATTTGATGGTTCAGATGGAGGAGATCAAGTTTCAGCAATTGTTGCAGGAAATGATGTTTATAACGGTCAATGGCAAGGAAATAGATACTTAAATGTATATATCGTTGCTGAAGCTGGAGGTGCTGCAGGGTATACAACGAAGCCTGCATTTGGTGGAACTGGAATGGGCAATGGTATTTGGATTCTACATAACTATGTTGGTTCAATCGGAACATCAGATGTTGGTAGAAGTCGCGCATTGACACATGAAGCGGGCCACTGGTTGAATTTAGATCATACTTGGGGTGGGAACAACAACCCAGGAAATGCATCAAGTTGCAGCACTGACGACAATGTAACGGATACACCAAATTGTATTGGTGTTACATCTTGTGCGTTGAATGCAAATACATGTAATTCTATAAATGCCTATTGGACATATGATGTGAGAGATAACGTAGAAAATTACATGGATTATTCGTATTGCTCTAAAATGTTTACTCCTGGACAAGTAACGCGCATGAGAAATGCAATTACTTCTTCTTCAGGTGGGAGAAGTAATCTTCATACAACTAACAATCTTAACCAAACTGGAGCAACGGGTGTTTTAACGCTGTGTAAAGCTGATTTTGCAGCAGATCGTACGACTATTTGTGCTGGCGAAACAGTTAACTTCTTTGATGATACTTACAATGCAGCTACTAGTTGGACATGGACATTTACTTCTGGTTCTCCAGCAACGTCAACTGCTCAAAATCCTTCAGTGACTTATACAACTCCAGGATTGTACACAGTGGTTTTATCATCAACTGATGGTACAACAACAGATGTAGAAACGAAGACATCTTACATTCGTGTATTACCAGCTTCAGCTACACTTCCATTCTTGGAGAGTTTTGAGAGCTATACAACATTGGACAATTTGAATCAATGGGAGATTTACAATCCAGGAAATAATAACAAATTCTCATTAGAAACAACTACTGGTCACACAGGTACTAAGAGTGCTAAATTGGTGAACTTTGGTCAAGTTGCTGGTGGAACAGACGAATTAATTTCTTCACCTGTTGATTTATCTGGTGCGACTTCCGTTACATTGAGTTTCCGTTACGCATACAAAAAAAGAGCTACTGCAAACATTGAATACTTGAAAGTTTTCTTAACAAAAGATTGCGGTGAAAACTGGGTACAACGTAAGACATTGAGTGGAAATGCATTTTCTTCATTGACATCCTCTACAACTTGGACACCAACTTCTCAAGCTGATTGGGTAACTGTTCACATGACAAATGTAACTACTGATTATCTAGTTAATGATTTCCGTTACAAATTCCGTTTTGAAAGTGATGGCGGAAATAACTTCTACTTAGACGATATTAATATCTATTCAGGCTCACCTTCTGATGAGTTAGTGTCTGGTATTGCTGAAGAAGGAGAAATAGCTGAATTAGCTTTTTTCCCAAATCCAACCGATGGTGAAGTGAATGTGCGTTTTGCCATAAATAACAATGAAGCAGCCGTGTTAACTGTTCAAGATGTTTCTGGAAAAGTGGTTAAATCACACATGGTAAATGCTTTGGCAGGTTCAAACCTTGTTATTCTTGATACGCAAGAGTTAGCAGCTGGATCATATTTCTTAAATATTCGAGTTGCAGGTGTTCAAAAAACACTTCAATTCATCGTTAAATAATTTAGTTAGTTTTTAGAAAGGCCTTCCAACGTGAAGGCCTTTTTTTTTAATACCGAAAACATGAATAAAATTTTAAGTTTAGTTGCATCTTTTACATTGATTATCTCGGTTTCCGCGCAAAACAATTGGTGCGGAAATGATGCCATTCATAATAAACTAAAAGCTTCCAATCCTACTTATATGCAGCAAATGCATGAAGGGATGTCAACTGCGGCGAGTGGAGCTAAAAATCAATTAAAAGCAACTCTTGATGTTCCGGTTGTAGTGCACATTATTCACGATAATGGAATTGGAAATATATCAGAAGAGCAAGTATTGAATGCATTGAAGGTGTTGAATGATGATTACAACCGAAATAATTTTGATGCAGGTTCAACAAGAAACACGGTTAATGCTCCCTTTTCATCAATAGCGGGTGATATGGATGTGGTATTCAAATTAGCGAAATTAGATCCAAATGGTAATTGTACAAATGGAATCGTTCGTGTAAACGCACCTGATCTTACCTACAATGCAGGAGATGATTGCAAGTACTCAGCAAATGGCGGTTCTGATCAATGGCCAATGGATAAATACCTAAATATTTGGGTTATTAATTCGATTGATAACGATGGTGGCGCCGGTATTACATTAGGTTATGCTTACTTACCGTACTGGCCAAACGGCACGAATTACGGAATATTAATTCGTCACGATTATTTCGGAACCATTGAAACTGCGGCTGGAAGTGATGGTCGAACGATGACACATGAAATGGGTCATTTACTTGGACTTCAGCATATTTTCGATGCTGGTTGGAATGGAAGTACGGGTTGTCACGTAGATGATTGCAATCAAAATGGTGATTACTGTTGTGATACTCCTCCACAAGAAGAGCCAAATTGGAGCTGTTCTCAAATCTGGAATTCATGTAATGACGTGCCAGTAAATGACGCATTTGGTTTTGATACTTATGACCAAATTGAGAATTATATGAGCTATAACGCTTGTCAGAATATGTTTTCAATGGACCAAGTAGCGATTATGCAAAATAATTTTGTAGATATTGATTTCTTAGCAAATATGGTTTCTCCAGCAAACATTGCGGCAACAGGAATAAATGCTGCAAATACACTTTGTAAAGCTGAATTTGATGCATCGAAACAAGTTTTGTGTGCAAATGAAATCGTTCAATTCACGGATTTAAGCTTCCACGCTCCGTCATCATGGACTTGGACAGTTACTCCAGGAGTGGAAGGAACAGATTGGATGTTTGTTAATACAACAACGTCAGCTAGTTCCGACCCATCTATTCAATTTATGACGCAAGGAATGTACAACGTTTCTTTGCAAGTTGGTGATGGTGTGTCAAATACATCGGAAATTAAATCCAATTTTATTACTGTTTTGCCTAGTTATGCTACAATTCCATATTGGGAAGGTTTTGAGTCATATTCAACACTAACCAATGTGCCTAACTGGGTAATTTATAACCCAGAAGAGAACAATGCTTTTACACTAGAAACTTCAACTGGTCACTCAGGGACAAAATGTGCACGATTGACAAATTTCAACGAATTAGGTTCGAATACAGATGAATTAATTTCTGCACCAATCGATTTGTCCGTGTTAGACCCATTAACAGAAACAGTAACCCTAAGCTTTAGATACGCATACCGCAAAAGAAATGCAGCAACGGATGAGTGGTTGAAAGTCTTCATTTCGGGAGATTGCGGTACGAATTGGGTGCAACGTAAGACTTTACATGGTAACCAGTTTTCACCAGAGGTAGCAAATACCTCATGGATGCCAGCTTCAACAGCCGATTGGACAACCGTTCACATGACAAACGTAACAAGTAATTATTTCAGTCAAGATTTCCGTATGAAGTTTAGATTTGAAGGAAATGGTGGAAATAACTTCTTCTTGGATGATATTAATTTGTACCAAGGTGCTCCTTCTGACGAATTAGTCTTGGGTCTTGCAACTGAAGGCGAAATCAATGAGTTTTCACTTTACCCAAATCCAACAGAAGGCGAATTGAATGTGCGTTTTGCAATAGGAAATGCAGAAGAAACTTTTGTATTTGTGCGTGACTTATCTGGAAAAGTAGTTGCTCAACACAAAATTGCTGCACAAGGGGGCTCAAACGTTGTGGTTCTAAACACGGATACCTTGGCAGCTGGAATGTACATGTTGAGCGTTCAAGTAGGTGGAATTCAATCCACGCAGCAGTTTGTCGTGAAATAGGATATAGATATTTAAGGATTTGAAAATTCGATAATTTGAATTTTCAAATCTTTAAATGCCGTAGGCATCAAATCTTCGAATCTCTGCTCTCGAATCTCTGTTACGTCCTGAAAAAAAGTAGACACTTTTAAAACAAGTGTTTATGAAAAG
>JBIIKG010000026.1:0-21318 GCA_044233275.1 Crocinitomicaceae bacterium
CAATTTGGAGCTCTTTTTTTTTCGTATATTTTAGTTTTAATCATTCAACTTCAATACAGCCATGAAAGCTTCTTGCGGAACTTCTACACGTCCAATCTGACGCATTCGTTTCTTTCCTTCTTTTTGTTTTTCTAATAACTTACGTTTACGTGAGATATCACCACCATAACATTTTGCGGTAACATCTTTACGCAAAGCTTTGATTGTTTCACGTGCAATCACTTTTGCGCCAATTGCTGCCTGAATTGGAATTTCAAACTGTTGACGAGGAATCAATTCTTTTAATTTCACACAGATTTTCTTTCCTAAATCATACGCATTGCTTCTATGAACTAATGCAGAAAGCGCATCCAATTGCTCGCCATTCAACAATAAGTCCATTTTAATTAAATCTGAAGCTTTGTAACCAACAGGGTGGTAATCGAAAGAAGCATATCCTCTCGAAACTGACTTTAAACGGTCATAGAAATCAAATACAATCTCCGCCAAAGGCATTTCGAACGTTAATTCAACTCGATCCTGTGTCAAATAAACTTGGTTTTTTAATTCTCCACGTTTCTCAATACACAAGGTCATGATTTGACCAATGTATTCTGATTTTGTAATGACTTGTGCTTTAATGTATGGTTCTTCAATACGATCCACTCCCGAAGGATCTGGCAGTTCGGATGGATTGTTAACGATTAATGCTTTGTCTTTTTCCTTGTTCATATAACAGAAGTAAGACACGTTGGGAACGGTTGTAATAACCGTCATGTTGAACTCGCGTTCCAAGCGTTCTTGGATAATTTCCATGTGCAACATTCCTAAGAATCCACAACGGAAACCAAATCCTAGTGCAGCAGAAGATTCAGGCTCAAAAACCAAGGATGAATCATTCAATTGCAATTTTTCCATTGAATAACGCAATTCTTCATATTCATCAGTTTCAACAGGATAAATTCCAGCAAATACCATTGGTTTTACATCCTCAAATCCTTTAACTGCCTCATTTGTTGGGTTTGCAGCTAAGGTAATGGTATCACCCACCTTCACTTCTTTGGCAGTTTTAATACCTGAAATAATATAACCTACGTCTCCTGCTCGAACTTCTTGACGTGGACTTAGGTCCATTTTCAAAATTCCAATTTCATCCGCATTGTAATCTTTCCCTGTATTTAGGAAGCGTACTCGATCACCTTTTTTGATAACGCCATTTCTTACACGGAAATAAGCAATAATTCCTCTGAATGAATTGAAAACTGAATCAAAAATCATTGCTTGTAAGGGCGCATTCTCATCTCCTTTCGGCGCTGGAATTCGATTAATAACAGCAGAGAGAATTGCATCAACTCCAAGTCCAGTTTTACCAGATGCTTGGATAATATCTTCCATATCGCAACCCAGTAATTCAATGATTTGGTCAGACACTTCTTCCGGCATAGCACCCGGAAGGTCCATTTTATTTAGAATAGGGATGATTTCTAAGTCGTGCTCTAAAGCAAGGTAAAGATTCGAAATTGTTTGCGCTTCAATTCCTTGAGAGGCATCAACAATTAATAAAGCACCTTCACATGCTGCAATTGAGCGAGAAACTTCATAAGAAAAATCAACATGTCCAGGAGTATCAATCAAATTCAAAACATAATCTTGTCCTTCGAATTTGTAATTCATTTGAATAGCGTGACTCTTAATGGTAATTCCTCTTTCGCGTTCAAGGTCCATATCGTCCAAGGCTTGCGCTTGCATGTCTCGGTCAGAAATAGTACCAGTTGTCTGTAAAAGACGATCGGCCAAGGTGCTTTTTCCATGGTCAATGTGTGCAATAATACAGAAATTACGAATGTTTTTCATATGTTGATTTGAATAATAAAAGCCTTAAAATTGGGCTAATAAGAGCGCAAAAATACGTCAAAAAAATGAAAAAAATATCTGTGATAAAAGGAGATTGGATTGGTATAAAAAATTAAGAGGAGAAAACTGGCATTTCCCCCTCTTAAAACCTAAACTACTACTACTACTTATGAAAACTAACTTTTACTATAATTAAATACTTTTCAAATTGTGTGCCAACTTTTCAGATATTTAATTTTTGTGTTGTTAATACCATGGAAACGCAAAAGGAACATGAATAGTACAGTTTTGTTGGGGTTTTAACGTTTTTTAAGAAAGTATAGCTGTTCTTTTGTGCAAAATAAGGGACACTTCATACACAATGTATAGTTCGTATTATTTCTAATCGCTCTTTTAGGTTAACAAAGATTTACTTAATTTCGTCTCCGATGAGTTCTTCAGTAGAAAAATACAGTAAAAGAGGCGTGCGCTCCAGTTATATTTCAACGGTGATTGGTATTTCACTCGTACTATTTATGATTGGCTTAGTGCTTGGCGGTGTTTTTGGCTTAGACAATGTTCAGAAAAAGGCAAAGGAAAGTTTACAAGGTGATTTGTTTTTCAAAGCAGAATTGAATGAGGCTGATATCAAGCAAATTGAACAAGAACTGAAAACGTGGGATGAATTTTCTGATCTAACGTTTGTTTCTCCAGATAGAGCAATTGAAGAATTTAGTGGCACGAATGGCAATAAAGAAGACATTCTTTCCATTTTTGAAGGCGAAAACCCACTTCCATCCACGATTAGCTTTAAACCAAAAGCTGATTTCGCGACGAAAGATGGTATGGAAAAAATTAAAGCGAAGTTATTGTCATCCTATCCAGAACAAATTGATGAGGTGAATTATGATCAAAGCAGCGTTGAGTCAGTTAACTTAGGCTTTAAACAATTTGTATTTCTTTTCTTAGCTGTTGCTTTATTATTAATAATTGTTGCTGTGGCAATGATCAATAATACGATTCGTTTAGCGCTTTATTCAAAACGATTTACGATTAAAACAATGCAACTAGTTGGTGCAAAACCTTCTTATATTCGCAGACCATTTTTAATGCAATCTATTTTGCAAGGCGCTGTTTCTGCTTTAATTGGTATTGCCTTATTGATGACTTTGTTTTATGCTTTAAACAATATGTTGAATAGTTTTGAAATCAGTTACTCGCTGGAAACCTTTCTTTTGTTGGTGGTTTCTTTGATGGGAATTGGGATTATCATTACCTTCATATCCACGTGGTTCGCACTTAACAAATATTTGCGAATGAAATTAGATGATTTATATTAATTTTGACTTCATGAGCGACAATAAATCACAATTTGGCTTTCAGCCAGAGAATTACAAAATACTTTTGATTGGTTTGGCAATCAATGTGCTTGGATTTATCTTAATGATCGGTGGCGCGGCGACTGAAGCAAATGATTTTGATTCAAACGAACTTTTTAGCGCGCGTCGTATCACTATCGCTCCTATATTAATTGTGCTTGGATACGTAGTAATTCTTTACGCTATCATGAAACGCAAGTCGACCAAAGAATAATTTTTTTTCAATGAATTTTATAGATGCAATAATCCTCGCAATTATCGAGGGTTTAACGGAGTTTTTGCCTGTTTCATCAACAGCTCATATGATTTTTATGAGTTCGATCAATGGAACAAGTGGCGATGAGTTCGTGAAAATGTTTCAAGTTTCCATTCAATTCGGGGCAATACTTTCTGTTGTTGCTTTATATTGGAGAAAATTCTTCGATTTCAAATCTCCCATGTTTTATGTCAAATTAGCGCTTGCAGTCCTTCCAGCATTGGTTTTAGGAAAATTGTTTGATGATAAAATTGAGGCAGTTCTTGAAAAACCGATTCCAATTGCCATCGTTTTGATAATTGGTGGATTTGTATTGTTGTTCATCGACCGCTTTTTTAAGCGACCAAAAATTCAAAAGGAAGAAAATATCAGTATTCAAAAAGCAATTGTGATTGGTTTTTGGCAATGTTTAGCCATGATGCCAGGTACAAGTCGATCTGCCGCTTCAATTATTGGAGGAATGCAACAGGGTTTAACGCGAAAATTGGCAGCCGAATTTAGTTTCTTCCTAGCCGTTCCTACCATGCTTGCGGTAACTTGTTATTCTATTTTTTTAAAGGATTGGAATTACAAAGGAGTGGAGCAAAAAGGATATGAAATGATTTCGTCGAGTTCTGAAAACATTACATTTTTTGTAATCGGAAATGTAATCGCATTTATTGTGGCGGCCTTAGCAATCAAATTATTTATTGGCATTATTGACAAGTACGGTTTCAAAATTTGGGGTATTTACCGAATAATTGTAGGAACAGCCTTGTTGATTTATTTTAGTTTGGCCTAATGAATTACGAAGAAGGTGAAACAATTCTAGTCGACAAGCCATTGCATTGGACATCATTTGATGTGGTGAACAAATTGCGATGGAACATCAAACAGACTTTAGGGGTTAAAAAAATTAAAGTAGGTCACGCCGGGACGCTTGATCCCCTGGCGACTGGATTGCTGATAATATGCATTGGCAAACACACAAAGCGTATTGATGAATTGATGGGTGGAATGAAAACTTACACCGGGACAATTCTTTTGGGTAAAACAACACCATCGTACGATTTGGAAAGTGAGTACGATCAAGAATTTCCAACAGAACATATTACGCCCGAATTATTAGATCAAGCACGTTTACAATTTATTGGCACGATTCAGCAAGTCCCACCTATTTTTTCTGCGAAGCAAGTAGATGGGAAAAGAGCGTATGATTTAGCCAGAGCTGGAAAGGCTGTCGAATTGAAAGCCAATACAATTGAAATAGTATCTTTTGATATTTCAACAGAGCGTTTCCCAGAAGTTGATTTTACCGTAAGTTGTTCAAAAGGAACATATATTCGCTCAATCGCTAGTGATTTTGGAAAAGCACTTAAATCTGGTGGCACATTAATTTCTTTGCGACGCACTATGTCAGGCGGCTTATCTATTGAAAATGCTAAGTCAGTAGATGAGTGGATTGAGGTCATTCGAGGTACATCTGAAATTACCACTTGACAAGGCCTTCTTTATTTTGTATCTTTGCGCTCCTTTTGTAAAGAACGGTATTAAAAATTAACATTCCCCTTATGAGTAAAATGAAACTTTCTGAATTTAGTTTTGATCTTCCAAACGAACTAATTGCAGAATATCCAAGCGAAAATCGTGATGAAGCACGATTGATGGTTATCAACCGTGAAAAAAATACAATCGAACATAAGTTATTCAAGGATATCGTTAATTATTTCTCAGAAGGAGATGTAATGATCATGAATAACACCAAAGTTTTTCCTGCTCGTATGTACGGGAACAAAGAAAAAACAGGTGCTAAAATTGAAGTGTTCTTGCTGCGTGAATTAAATCGTGAGAGTTTACTTTGGGATGTTTTAGTCGATCCTGCGAGAAAAATAAGAATTGGAAATAAACTGTATTTCGGTGAAGATGATTCATTGGTGGCAGAAGTAATAGATAACACAACGTCAAGAGGTCGTACTTTACGTTTCCTTTTTGACGGACCATACGAAGAGTTCAAAGCAAAAATCACGGAATTAGGTGAAACACCACTTCCAAAATACATTAAACGTGAGGTAGAAGCATCTGATGAAGAGCGTTACCAAACTATTTTCGCGAAAGAAGAAGGTGCAGTTGCGGCTCCAACAGCTGGTTTGCATTTTTCACGTGAATTGATGAAACGTTTAGAATTGAAAGGAATAAACTTTGCAGAAGTAACATTGCATGTTGGTTTAGGGACTTTTAGACCAGTTGAAGTGGAAGATTTAACGAAGCATAAAATGGACTCTGAGCAAGTGATTATCTCAGAAAAATGTGCTAACATCGTGAATTCTGCTAAGCTTGCTAAAAAGAAAGTGTGTGCCATTGGAACAACTTCGATGCGTTCAATTGAAACTTCGGTATCGACAGAAGGATTATTGAAACCATACGATGGTTGGACGAATAAATTCATTTTCCCTCCATATGATTTCAGTATTGCAGATTGTATGGTAACAAATTTCCACACACCACTTTCTACCTTATTAATGATGATTTCAGCATTTTGCGGTCATGATTTAATGATGGAAGCATACAAACAAGCGGTTCAAGAGAAATATAAGTTTTATTCTTACGGCGACGCCATGTTAATTTTGTAAGAAACTAACATTTTAAGAAAGAGCTACTCGAAACAGTAGCTCTTTTTTTGCGGTCATTTTTTAGAAATACGTAGATTTGACTTGTCTAATATTTTTGAGATGAACGAGGTTGACATTTATATTTCAACATTTCCTATCGAAACACAAGAGCGCTTAGAGCAGATTCGAAAGTTGATAAAGGAAACTGTTCCAGACGCAAAGGAAGTGATCTCCTATGGGATCCCAACTTATGTTTTACATGGAAACCTGATTCATTTTGGCGGGTTTAAAAATCACATAGGTTTTTATCCAGGTCCTAATGCCATCGTAACTTTCACAGAAGATCTAGTAAATTTTAAACAAGCAAAAGGCTCTATTCAGTTCCCTTTGAGTCAACCGATACCATTGGATATCGTTAAGAAAATCGTTTTGCACCGTGTTGAAGAGAATAAGTTGAAAGCAGCTAAAAATAATAAAGCGTAATATTGTAATGATGAAACGCCAATTTTTAGAACGAATTCCTCTTATAACTGCTCTAACGGCTATCATTTTGTTTTATTCTTATTTTTTTGGCGATGCACTCTTATCACCAAATACCTACATGCATTCTGCAGAGCATGATGGTTTAAAGAATTATTTTACATTCAGTTATCACACAGCAAATGATGGAGTAGCAACTGAATTCAAAGGAATGAATTATCCTTATGGAGAAAATATCATCTATACGGATAGTCAACCTTTCATTGGATTTGTAGTTGGATGGATGCCATTTTTAAAAGGTTATGAAGTTGGTTTTTTAAACTTACTGATGTACTTCAGTGTGTTGTTGGCAGGAATCGTGTTGTGGAAAATCTTTAAACACCTCGATGTAAACACTTGGATAGCTGCGGCGGGGATATTTGCCATTATTATTTTAAGTCCCCAATTTTTCAGAATGAAAGCTCATTATGCATTGTCATATATGTGGGTGATCCCATCTGTAATATTGTTATTGTTGCGTTTTATTGAAGGTGATAGAAAGATGAGGTATTCCATTTTTCTATTTGTTTTTCTGCTAATTGTCTTTTTCATTCATCCATATCTGGGATTAATGGCCTTGATTTTTACTGGTATTTCTCTTGGATTGTTTTTCTTGTTTCGGAAGTTAAGTTTTAAGCAAGCGGCAATTGCACTTGGAATGGTTGGTGGGTCAGCTATATGTTTCAAATTATTTTTGTTGCTGACAGATCATCATATAAATCGAACGATACAGCCATCTGGATTATTTGAAAACTATGCTTTTCTCGAGACAGTTTTTGTTCCATACATTTCTCCCTTTAAAGGCATTCTGTCAGCGATCTTTCCAATTTTACATGAACAGCCTTATGAAGGTTGGGGTTATATAGGTTTTGCAACGATTATAGGATTATTTGCCCTCTTTGTGTTTTGGCTAAAAAACATTCTGTTCAATCGGAAACGAGCCTCTGAAATCATACATCACCCGGTTTCTATTATTTTATTGGCTTCCATCTTTGTTTTGTTATTCTCAATGCTTATTCCAATGAAATGGTTCGAAGAAGAGACGATCTATCAATTAGGATTTTTGAATCAATTTCGCTCCTTGGGTCGCTTTTCTTGGGTTTTTTATTACACTGCAGGAATTGTAGTTGTTTTAGGGTTAAATTATTTACGAAGACATTTGAAAGCAAAATGGCGAGTATTAGCGTGGACCTTAGTTATTAGTTTGCCAATTTTCAATGGAATTGAAGCATTTGGTGTTTTTGAATTTTTTTCCCCTCAGATAGCTAAAGAAAAAAATCTATTTAGAAGTGAAAATTTAGATGCAGAATTTAGGCACTTAATTTCTGTAGTCAAGGCGCAAGATGTGGATGCGATTATACCATTGCCTTATTATCATGTCGGTTCGGAACACACATTTAGAGTAGGATCAGCCAATTCTTTATATAAATCAATGGTCTTGAGTTATCACACTAGCTTGCCCTTGATGAGTTCCTTTTTAAGTAGGACATCGATCACTGAAACAATGTCACTCTTCACTTTATTTACACCTAGTTTCTTTAAAAAACCTTCAATTCCAGCACTTAAAGGTAAAACCTTATTGATTTTTTATACCAAAGAAAGTATTGATCAATATGAAATGGAACTGTTATCAAAAGGAAAATTAGTGTACGAAGACAAAAACCACGCTTTGTACAAAGTGAAATATGATGATTTATCAAAAGTTAACCAAAGTGATGTTAAGATAAAGGTTGAGGAAATTGAGAAGTTAGGTTTGGCTATAAATGGGACTTTTGTTTCTGATACAAGTCTATTTTACAGTAATAATTTCGAAGAGTCTAAGAGTCCATTTTCATATAGCGGAAAGGGTGCAATGCAATTAGAAAAAGCTAAATTTAATTTTTTGGCTGAGTTAAGCGTTGAAAAAGATACTGATATGATGCTGCGATTTTGGTATTATAAAGGAAGCGATGGTCTATATAATGCAATGTTATTTATAGAAGAAACTGATACAGTTAGTAAAACTGGACAGTGGTTGAATTTGACAGATGCGCACAATTTTCCGATAATTGATAATGAATGGGTTTTAATTGAAATTCCGTTTCACGCGAAAACAGGTCCATATCTCTACAAAGCGGTCATAAAGGGTGATGACAATGCAAAAGGCTTCTATTACATTGATAATTTGGTTTTAGCACCTGCATCCACTAACTACTTTTCAAGGAATATTTCGAAAGCAAAAAACAAGGATTTATTATTCAATAATATTCCCATTCGTTAAAAGCAAATTTGTTTTCACAAACAATAAGGAATATTGCAGACAATAAGCCATTAAATTGATTATTTTTGTGGCGCAATTAACGGAATGGAAGCTCAAGAAGTACATATTAAGGCGCCCAACAAATTTAAAACGTACATCGTTTTTACAAAATTCCGATTGTCATTCCTAGTCGTTTTATCAGCTCTTTCAGGTTATTTATTTGCAGATGGAACTGATTTACTGATAATTACAGAATTATTAATTGGAGGTATGTTGGTGACAGCAGCGTCCAATGGTTCGAACCAAATTTGGGAACGTCATCTTGATAAGCTTATGCATCGCACACACAAACGACCAATTCCGATGGGTCACATGAGTGTTCGAGAAGGTTTGATTGTCGTAATTTTCTGTCTAATAGTTGGAACCTTTCTACTTTATCGCATCAATTTGTATTCAGCTTTATTAGGTTTAGCAGCTTTTGTTTCTTATGTTTTTATTTACACTCCATTAAAGCGTGTTACACCGTGGGCAGTATTCGTCGGTGCATTTCCAGGTGCTATTCCACCAATGTTGGGTGCTATTGCTGCTACAGGGAATTTTGGTTTAATGCCAGGCGTTCTGTTTTTTGTGCAATTCATGTGGCAATTCCCTCATTTCTGGGCAATTGCATGGGTAG
Organism: Crocinitomicaceae bacterium; assembly: GCA_044233275.1. Taxonomy (GTDB): domain Bacteria; phylum Bacteroidota; class Bacteroidia; order Flavobacteriales_D; family Crocinitomicaceae; genus M0103. The sequence goes on from JBIIKG010000026.1 coordinate 9,470, forward strand.
TTTATGATGATTACAAGGCGGGTGGATTTTCCTTATTACCATCGAAAGAAGGAAGAGATAAGAATTCTGCTTTTCAGATTTTAGTATACTCTCTTGCTATGATTCCTTTTAGTTTGTTGCCTTGGGTCTTAGGTTGGACAGGTACAGCTACCTTGATTATTGCAACAGGGGCCAGTGCTGTGTTTTTCTTGTATGCATACAAACTATTTATTTCATGTGAAACGAAGGATGCTAGAAAACTAATGTTCGCCTCATTTGTTTATTTACCAATCATTCAATTCTTATATGTTTTTGACAGAATTGAAGGTGTTATTCCAAAATAAAAAGTCATGAGAAAAGAATTCGATCAGGAATTGAGTCCTGAAGTCAGAGAAAAAATGAGAAAAAACCTCGTTTATGTAGGTATTTTTAGTGTTATTATGTTGTTTGCTGGTTTTACTTCGGCCTACATCGTTTCTATGGGTGATTCATTTTGGTTGAAATATCCTTTACCTCCTGCATTTTGGATAAGTACAGCAATTATTGTTCTGAGCAGTATTTTCTTTGAGTTGGGGATTTTTTACATTAAAAAAGGAAATTCTACTTTATTGAAAGTGTTTGTGGTTTTGACATTCTTATCAGGAATAGGATTTGTCGTATTTCAAATGAAAGGCTACAAGCAATTAGTTGATTTCGGTGCACATGCAGTGAACAATCATATTATTGTAACTGAGGGTCGCTACGGAGATTATTTTGAAGTGAAATACGAAGGATCATTTATTGAGGTCGATGGCAACAAATATTTACATAAGGGAAAAGAATTACCAGCGGCACAAATGAAAGAGCTGCAATCATTTATGAAACAGTTTGTTGAAGTAAAGAGAGACAAGAAATCTGTCCTTAAAAACTCGAATAATAAGTTTGAATTATATTACAATAACCAACCATTAACTTTTTCGGCTGGAAATTTATTGATGCCTGAAGGAAAAGAGTTAGAATATGTCGATTTGTTGCGTTTGAGTCAATTATCAGTCAATGTGAAAGATGGTCGAGGTGATTTCTTTGTGAAAGGAGAAATGGGCAAAGATTTTCAATTATTCTTCAAAGGAAAAGAGCTTCAATACAAAAATCGCGAACTTCAAATGAATGGTAAGAAGCTGTCGAAATATTTGCAAATAAAAGCAATGGACACTGCAGATTCGGCTACTTCATATTTATATATCATTACCTTCTTACATTTATTACATATTGCGGTAACGTTATTGTATATGATAAGAGTCACAATTCATTCATTTTCAGGCAGATTCACTGCTGAAGAGAATCTTACTTTAAGAGCTAGTGCAATTTTCTGGCATTTTTTAGGACTATTGTGGATCTATTTGTTGCTTTTTTTACTTTTTATTCATTAAACTTGCATAAAAATTTTGCATAATGGCAGGACACGCTACGAATGAAATTGATGCTGCTACCTTATGGGGTGGGAAAGTCTCCCCGTTCAGCACGAGTTACGGAAAGTTAATGATGTGGTTTTTCTTGGTATCTGATGCCCTTACTTTTGGTGGGTTATTGGTTGCCTATGGATTTGTCCGTCATGACGCGCAAGACGCATGGCCGATCGGAGAAGAAACGTTTAATTCACTTCCTTTCTTAGGACATGGATACCCTTTAGTATACGTTGCCTTGATGACATTCATCCTTATCGTTTCATCGGTAACGATGGTATTAGCTGTTGAGGCTGGACACAGAATGGATCGCAAAGGCGTAACAAAATGGATGATTGCTACCATTATTGGTGGTTTCTTTTTCGTTGGTTCACAGGCTTGGGAGTGGTATCACTTCATCCATGGATCTGAATTTGGAAAGATTGAATTAGCAGACGGATCTCAAGCAGTTGTGAGCGGACATTTTGGTGAAATTGAGAATTTCGTGGTTACTGAAGCTGGTCATCATCATAAAAAAGGAGAAGTCATCAAAGAAGATTTGATGCACACGTTCCAACATGCTGCTGTTGCTGGACACATCGAAAATGGTATCATCGAATTACACGACGGCTCGAAAGCGAAGATCACTAAGAAAAACGACGAGCATTTAACCTTAATCGTTAAGAAATCTGGTTCTAAGCACAAATTAAACGATCGAATTAAGGATAGCAAGGCGGCTAAAGAATACTATGGTGCCTTATACAGCGGAACTGCTAACCGTGTAATTTACGGTGCTAACTTAGAGCAAAATGAATATGGTCCTCAACAATATGGACAATTCTTTTTCTTCATTACAGGTTTCCACGGTTTCCACGTATTCTCAGGAGTTATGATCAATATCATTATTCTAATAGGTGTCGTTATGGGAGCATATCACAAAAGAGGTCACTATGAAATGGTTGAAAAGACTGGACTTTACTGGCACTTTGTCGATTTAGTATGGGTTTTTGTATTTACCTTCTTTTATTTGGTTTAATCATTTGAAAAACGCTCGGTTATGTTAAGAGACGATGTTATAGAATATTCATTAGACGGTCACCACAGCGAAGAGGCTGGTAAAAAGATTCGTGCTAAAATTTGGAAAGTAACTGCATTATTAACTGCGATTACTTTAGTAGAGGTTTTATTAGGTGTTTACATCAAACAAGGTTCAGGTTTATGGCCTTTTGTAAAATGGACATTCATTGCTTTAACGCTTTTAAAAGCAGCTTACATTGTATTAATTTTTATGCACTTAGGTGATGAAAAAAAATCATTGAAGTATATTGTTTTAGTACCTTATTTCTTATTCATGCTATACCTCATTTTTATTGCCTTAATGGAAGCACTTGCTGTTGGTGATGCTTGGGCTACTTATGGTGGATAGAACATAATTAAAAATGGCAAAAAGAACTAAAGCCGGACGAGTAAAAGTATTCCTTGCATTTCTACTTTTATTTGGACCGGCTCTTTTATTGATACTCATTTCGACGCGTGGATGTGAGCACAAATTCAAAACACTAGATGATTACGGTGCGGCCGTTAATTACTCTTTTACCGATGCTAGTGGAAAGAAATACACCTCTAAAGATTTTGAAGGAGAAGTTGTTATTGTAACTACACTTCAAGAAACGTGTCCTGACAGTTGCGCTGTTTCTTTTTGGCATATCGACCAATCAATTTATCAGCACATTCGCAAGAATAAGCGGAAAAAGTTGAAACAAGTAAGAATCATTTCATTCGCAACAGATGGACACGGCAAACCAATTACCGATCTGTCGACAATTGAATCTGCTCTAAAAGACAATGTAGAAGGTTATGATCCTTCTATTTGGCTATTGGCTTCTGGCGATGTTAAATCAGTGTATGATTTCAAAAGCAATGGCGAATCGTTGGTTAAACAGGACTCAACCTATTTTGGAGGAGAATCATTTCAAGAATTAATTCTATTATTAGATAAACAAAATCACCTTCGGATGGTTTTATCTGGTAAGACAGAGGGTATGATTCGAAGAATGAAAGAGCATATTGCCTTGCTTCAGAAACAATACGATAAAGAAGCTTCCAAAAAATGAAAATAAATTGATGAATGCATTTTATAAATTCGGTTCTACGATTCTATTGATTTTAATACTTTTCGCTTGCAGTGGGAAGGAAACAAAGAAAAAAAATCGAGTGCTACCATTCATTGGCAATTTTGACATTGAATACAAGTTAATTGATGGAGTAGAAATCGCCGATACTATTTTTCCAACAATACCTTACTTTTATTTTTGGAATGAGGATTCAGTTAAAGTAACGTCAAAAGATTTGCAAGGGAAAATTTGGGTAACTGATTTCTTTTTTACGACTTGTTCTACCATTTGTCCACGAATGACAGATCAAATGAAACGATTGAATGGATTATTATCTGATCTTGAAAGTGAAGTTCAGTTTATTTCGTTTTCGATTAATCCGATACATGATACGCCTTCTCAATTGAAATTGTACCGAAAAAATCATCAGATTAATGCTAAAAATTGGGTGTTTCTAACTGGTGATGAAGCTGAAACCCATCGTTTGGGGATTGAAGATTTCAGAGTATTTGCTGGTCATGATGATTTAGCAGAAGATGGTTACGCACATTCCGAAGCATTCACATTAGTGGATAAAGAGGGTTATGTGCGTGGGGTATACAATGTAGCAGATAGTAAACAAGTTGACCAATTAGAAAAAGACATTCGCAAATTATTGAAATATGAATATAACTACAATTGATCCTGAAAAGGTGAAGACATTTCGCAAATTAATTATTGCTGTATCAATCGTAATTCCGATTGTTGTTGCCATATTATTTGGAGTGAAGATAGAAGGATTTGACCTTACTTTTCTCCCAAAAATATATGCCGGTATTAATGGGATAACGGCGGTTGTGCTTATTTCTGCTTTGATTGCTATTAAAGCAAGAAAGATTCAATTACACCGTGGATTAATTAGAATTGCTTTATTGCTCTCATTAATGTTTCTGGTGTTGTATGTGGCTTATCACATGACATCTGATTCAACAATGTATGGTGATACCAACCATTCTGGAACCTTGGATATTTTAGAAAAAGCTAAAGTTGGAATGACAGCATATGTCTATTACGTATTGCTGATTTCTCACATTTTATTGAGCGTTGCAGTTATACCCGTTGTTTTATTTACCTATCTTTTTGCTTGGGAAGGTAATTTTGTAAGACATAAGAAATGGACGAAAATTGCATTTCCTATTTGGTTATATGTAGCAGTAAGTGGCGTGATTGTTTATATTATGATTTCTCCCTTCTACAAATAACATAGCAATTTAACCGAATTTTTTGATCTGTTTCCAAACAATTTCGGCACTCGTTTCCCAGCTAAATAATTTACTTCGCTCCAATCCACAAGCGGAAAGTCGATTTATCAAGTTATTATCCTTGGACAAAAGAATCATCGCTTTTGCAATATCGTCTACATCAAATGGATCACAATAAATGGCTGAATCTCCTGCAACTTCCGGCAAAGAAGTCAAGTTCCCACAAATAATTGGTGTACCGCAATTCATTGCTTCAACCAGTGGAATTCCAAATCCTTCGAAATAGGGGACATACGTCATACAACTTGCAGAACCAACCACTAATGCTAAATCATCAAGAGCTAATCGACCTGTAAAATGAATCCGATCTTTAAATGAACCTGTAAATTTAGCGTAATCGTCCGTTTTGTTCCATAAGGCTTCTCCAACAATTACTAAATCCCAATCATTTGAAGTGCTCTCACAATATATTTCGAAGGCTTTTAACAAACGCGGAATGTTTTTTCTGGGATGCAATGAACCAACAAAAACAAAGTATTGTTTACCATTCGAATACGAATTTCGAATGAGTTGCTTTTGCTCTATTTCAATAGGTTTGAATTGAGTGCTTGCGGCGTTCCAAGCAACTGTAATTTTTTCGGCTTTAACAGCATATGTTTTTACAATGTCATCTTTTGAATAGTTTGATACTGTAATAATTTGCTGTGCTTTTTTAGCAAATTTCGGGAAGAAATACCTCAAATAGGTGCGTGCTGCAAAAGGCAGGTCTTCTGGAAAATGTTCAAAATTTAAATCGTGAATTGTTCCTATTTGTGGCACTTTTGTTCGAAGCGACAAGTAACCATCAGGCGAAAAAAACACATCGATTTTGTACTTTTTTAATGCACGTGGAATAGCAACATCAAACCAAAGCATAAACAAAATAGGATGTCGCGCTGGAGGCTGAATTACAACGGGTGTCACATTTGATCCAAAAATAAATTTTTCGGAATAGGGTCTGTCAAAGAAGAAAACAAACTCATGCTCAGGATGATTTTGAACTAAACGCTTTGTAATTTCATAGGTATACCAACCAAAACCTTCCATTTTGCCATCTAATAAAAAACGAGCATTGATTCCTATTCGCACAGTAATGAATTAAAATTGAAGAATGTAGTTGGAACGTTTTTCTTTTCCTATTGTTGTTTCGGATCCATGTCCACAATAAACAAGTGTTTCATCTGGAAGCTTAAACATGACATTGAAAATGGAATTTTTCAACGTTTCTAAATCTCCACCAGGTAAATCCACTCGACCAAAACTCCCATTGAAGAGCACATCGCCATTGATAACAAAATTATTTTCTTCATTGTAAAATACAACATGTCCAGGAGCATGTCCAGGTGTGTACTTTACCTTGAACTTTATAGAGCCAAATACTAATTCATCACCATCACTTAGAAAATGAGTGGGATTTGGGGATTTTTTGTAAGCGCCAAACCCATAGAGATGAGCGTAATTCTCTACTGAATTTAGGGTGTTTAAATCGTTTTCATGTAAATAAAACGGAATAGAAAATGTTTCAAGAACAAATTGATTCCCTAAGACATGATCTATATGGGCATGTGTATTCAATAAGGCTAAAGGTGTAAGATCATTGTCCTGAATAAACGAAAGAAGTTCTTGCTCTTCGTGTCGCTCGTAACAGCCTGGATCGATGACAACACAATTTTTTTGTTGATCGAAAACAACATAGGTATTCTCTTGAAAACCGTTGAATGAAAATTTTTGAACTGAGATCATATGCCAAAGTTACATTTCGTAATTGAAATATTCATCAATATAGATTTAAGGTATTGTTTTTGATTAGCCGCATTTTATATCTTTGTAAAAAATTTAGTCATGAAAACAACACTATTCATTTTTGCCGTTATCCTTTTAGCTTCTTGTGGAGTAAAAGTTCCATATACCAATGAGATTCGAGATGAGTTTGGCTTGGACAATGAAAAGGCGGTGAAAAAAGTTCAATTTTACACTTCAGCTACAGTTATTTTTGAAAGAAGTAAATCTTCTGGTAACCAAGGTACATCAGAAAGTGGAGTGCTCGTAACAAACTCAAGTAAAGAACAAGATCGAATTATAATACCGATTAATACTAAATGTATTTTTGATAGTTATGGTGAAGATGGAGAGTTAATTATTCGTTTTGAAACAGGGGTAAATAAAACGTTAACGTTTATGATGCGTCCGAATGTTCAAAACAGTAAATTCTATCTTGTAGCTGATTGGACAAATCCCAAGGGAGGTAAAATTAACTACGGAAATGAAGAGTATACAACAACAGCCTCTTCTGGAAATACGTATTTAAATGTGGTATTGAAAAAATTGCAAAAAACGAAACGAAAAGACCGAATTGTAAAAGGTATGAAGGTCTAGAATTTAATAGATTAAAAAACTAAAAGCTTGAAGAAATTCGAGCTTTTTTTATGAAAATTCAGTCGTTGGCCAAGATCGGTAAATTAAGTCGGTTAATTTCAATGGAAAATAACCTAAAGTGTCATAAAAATAGATAAATTCGGGGCAACCTAAAATTAACTTTTTCGTCTTTTTTCAAATTAAACTAATTTCAAATAATAATTTTTATAACTACTGATAAACCACCTATTTTTTTATGTAAAAAAACAGAACTAAAATTGCTTCTTTAATCTATTTAAACCTTAATAACCATGAATAAAATTAAACATTTCGCGCTAATAATATTTTGTTTACCACTTTCAATATATGGCTATACTTCTTTTGAAAAGTTCACTGTTGAAAGTAGAATTTTTACTAGCACATGGCAATCATCTTTTAATCCAGTAATAAATGAAATAACACTAATCTCTGTTGATGAAAAAAAAGTGTTTGTTTTAATTAGTACGAATGGAATCGTGGACCAAAACCACTATTCATCATCAGAAGAAGTAAACGAACATTTCTTGAAAACAAAAGGTGTTATAGAATGCTCTTACTCTTGGAACAGCAACATGATGAAGTTAACTTTAGATAAAACAAACGCTAAAGAAATTCTAATAAACACTTTTGGTTTTGAACCAACAATGATTTCCAATTTATTTTAATTTTTCAAGTCATTCATAATGAAAAGAGTTTTATCCTTATTAAGCGTTGTGTTTTTTGTCCTATATTCAACTTATGTTATGGGTCAAGGTGCTACGTGTGGCGCTGCAAATCAAATTTGTGGAACTACCCCCCCTTTTCCTGCAAATACTACGGGCGGAACAGCTGTAGGCTCGATTTCTGGTGGCACAGGTAACATTGGGTGTTTAGGGACAACACCCAACGAGTCATGGTTTTTCTTTGAAGTCGGTGTGGCTGGGGCTATTTCAGGTTCATTAACGAATTCAAATAACGTTGATGTTGATGGCGCTATCTTTGGTCCATACACTAGCACTGCAGTGGCGTGTGCTGCCCTCACTGCTGGTAATATTGTAGCTTGTGACTACTCAGCTTCTGCTATTGTGCCATTTAATTTCAATGCTGTGGTGGGCACATATATGGTTTTAATCACAAATTTTTCAGGCAGCGCGACAACCATTGACCTCAATTTTACGGCGGCGAGTAATGATTTAATTGATTGTATATCTGAAAGTGCTAATTACAGTATTTGTGAAGGCGATGCGCCTCAAAATATGTCAGGTACTGTGTTAACACCAAATGCTCTGTGCCCTCCTGCAGTTACAACAATTTCTTGTTTAACAAACACGCCGGCCACGACTGGTTCTTATACCACCAGTGCTGCTGGGTCTGTAAGTGCAAGTTGCGTTATATCAGGGGTTCCTGCTGGAGCAACTATTACTAATATTTCCTATAATATTATTGGGGGTGCTTTGGGTGGCTCCTTTTGTGAAGAATTGGATGTTAATGTTAATGGTCCAGGAACAACTTATGATATTACAGGTGGTTCATTGGTGGGAGCAACTGGTACGTGTACACTTGCTGGTTTAACAGGCATAGGTGGCTGGTCTGGTTCTTCAACAAATACTCCTAATGGTCCTTATACATTTTCATTTTATGAAACTTTTGATGATGGTGGCCAAGATTTTTCTGTAACACAAATACAAGTAGTAGTAACTTACCAATCTGGGCCTACCCCTGTTTTAACATGGTTTAATACTCAATCCGGAGGTACCCCAATTGGCACAGGATCTCCATTTCAACCAGTAGGCGCAGGCGGTTCAGATGTTCCGAATACAAATACAGCTGGCGTTTATGATTTCTGGGTTGGATGTGCTAGCGGTGGTATACGATCTCAAGTTCAAATATTTATTCATGATGTGCCTACGATAACATCTACTAGCGTAGTATGTTCTGGCTCAACATTTACAGCAACAATAAACGCACCGGCAATTTCATCGTCACCTCCAGGCTGTACTTGGCAATATTCTTTTAATGGCGGCGCAACTTGGGGTGCGTCCAACTCATTAACGGGTATTGCACCAGGCTCTGCAAACCTAACTGTTTTGGTAAGAAATTCTTGCAGAACTCAATGTGTTTCAGCTTCTCAAATAATTGTTATTCCTCCCAGCATTATACCAACTTTTGCTGCCGTAGGTCCTTATTGTAGTGGGGCTGCAATTCCTGCTTTGCCAACAAGTTCAACAAATACACCTGCAATAACAGGTGCATGGTCGTCTGCTATAAACAACACAGCAACCACAACCTATACCTTTACCCCAGCAATAAATCAATGTGCGACAACCACTACATTAACGATTACCATAAATCCTCGTCCAACAGTAACTGTCAATAGTTCTACAGTCTGCGCTGGAACAGCTGCCACAGTAACGGCAACGCCAGTCCCTGTGGGTACTTATTCATATGCTTGGACAGTTCCCGGGGGAGTTACGAACCCTGGAAATGTTCCATCGTTTACTTCTACTGTTGCAGGAACCTATAGCGTGGTGATTACAAATACTGTAACCGGTTGTACAAGTTTGAGTGCTTCGGGTACAATAACTGTAAACCCACTACCAATCGTAACTGCAAATAGTCCAACCGTTTGTGCTGGTGCATCTGTTACTCTTACTGGTGGCGGAGCTTCAACTTATACTTGGACAGGTGGTGTCACAAATGGAACTGCCTTTGTCCCAGCCTCATCAGGATCATATACTGTAACTGGTACTTCTCTTGCAGGATGTATAAACACTGCTGTTTCTGCAGTTACAGTTAACCCAATTCCAGTTGTTAGCGCGCCTGATGCAACAGTTTGTGCTGGTGGAACAGTTACTTTAACTGCTGTAGGTGGAACAACATATTCTTGGGCTCCCGGAGGCCAAACAACTGCAAGTATTACTGTATCACCAGCAGTTACAACAACTTATACTGTGACCGGAACTACTTTAGGATGTTCTTCCTCAGATGCTGTTTTAGTAACAGTTAGTGGTAGCGCAGCTATTGGTGCCGGATCAGATGTGTCTATATGTATTGGGCAATCAACTACGATAACTGCAACTGGAGGAAGTACATATAATTGGACTATTCCAGCCTTAGGTGCTAATGCTTCGCAAATAGTTTCACCTTTAGTAAACACAACTTATACAGTTGTTGGAACGGATGCTAACGGTTGTACTGGTACTGATGCAATGACTGTAACAGTGAATCCATTACCAACAGTAACAGTAAATAGTCCAACAGTATGTGCTGGAGCAACGGCAACAGTGACAGCAACTCCGGGTCTAGCAGGAACGTATAGTTACGCATGGACTGTGCCTGGTGGAGCAACAAATCCGGGTAACGTATCAACTTTTTCAGCAACAGTAGCAGGAACATATAGCGTAATCATTACCAACACGACAACAACATGTGTGAGTGCAAGCGCATCAGGAGTTGTGACAATAAATCCATTACCAGCAGCAACGGTAAATAGTCCGGAAATATGTGCTGGAACACCGGCCACATTAACGGCTTCTCCAGGTGTTGCGGGAACCTACAGTTTTGCATGGACAGTTCCAGCAGGAGCAACAGCACCCGGCAATGTTTCGACCTTCACAACTTTGGTTGCAGGCACTTATAGTGTAGTACTTACAAATACAACAACAACTTGTTTAAGCGCAAGTGCTTCAGGAACAGTTACGGTTAATCCGCTTCCAACCGCGACAGTCAATAGTCCAACTGTTTGTGCAGGAACACCAGCAACCGTTACGGCTACGCCTGGCGTTGCAGGAGCTTATAATTATGCGTGGACAGTTCCGGCAGGAGCAACAGCACCAGGGAATGTGGCATCCTTTACAACAACAATAGCAGGAACATACACCGTTATTCTTACAAATAGTGTTACTGGTTGTGTAAGTATTAGTTATTCAGGTATTGTTACTGTAAATCCATTACCAACAGTAACAGTAAATAGTCCAACAGTATGTGCTGGATCAACGGCAACAGTGACAGCAACTCCGGGTATAGCAGGAACGTATAGTTACGCATGGACAGTGCCTGGTGGAGCAACGAATCCGGGTAACGTATCAACTTTTTCAGCAACAGTAGCAGGAACATATAGCGTAATCATTACCAATACGACAACAACATGTGTGAGCGCAAGTGCATCAGGCGTTGTGACAATAAATCCATTATCAACAGCAACAGTAAATAGTCCGGGAATATGTGCTGGAACACCGGCCACAGTAACGGCTTCTCCAGGTGTTGCGGGAACCTACAGTTTTGCATGGACAGTTCCAGCAGGAGCAACAGTACCTGGCAATGTTTCGACCTTCACAACTTTGGTTGCAGGCACTTATAGTGTAGTACTTACAAATACAACAACAACTTGTGTAAGCGCAAGTGCTTCAGGAACAGTTACGGTTAATCCGCTTCCAACCGCGACAGTCAATAGTCCAATGGTTTGCGCAGGAACACCAGCAACCGTTACGGCTACGCCAGGCGTTGCAGGAGCTTATAATTATGCGTGGACAGTTCCGGCAGGAGCAACAGCACCAGGGAATGTGGCATCCTTTACAACAACAATAGCAGGAACATACAGCGTTATTCTTACAAATAGTGTTACTGGTTGTGTAAGTATTAGTTATTCAGGTATTGTTACTGTAAATCCATTACCAACAGTA
>JBIIKG010000027.1:0-21254 GCA_044233275.1 Crocinitomicaceae bacterium
AAGATTCATTAACAGGGAAGCGCAATGCTTCCCTACTTTTTTAAAGAAGTAAAGGGAAGAGCAGAAGTAGCATGGATAAAATTAAACTTGAAATTGCTGGATTATCCTATAGTCAAACACAATCTGGTGCTTATGCGCTGGTATTAGCTGAAACTGGAGGTAAACGTCAATTGCCAATTATTATTGGTGGTTTCGAAGCGCAAGCGATTGCAATAGAGTTGGAAAAAATGACACCTACGCGTCCTTTAACTCATGATTTGTTTAAAAATTTCGCCGTCTCTTTTTCTATCGAAGTGAAAGAAGTGGTAATTTATAATTTAATTGAAGGAATTTTTTTCGCAAAATTAATTTGTGAGAGAGACGGTCAAGTAACCGAAATTGATGCACGAACTTCTGATGCAATTGCAATTGGTGTTCGCTTCAATTGCCCAATTTATACTTTTGAAAATATTCTATCAAGTGCTGGAATTTTGCTCGACGAAGAAACTGGAAATGAGTTTGATTCAGACTCATTAGAAGATGACGAAGGTGATGATTCAAATGACAGTATCAATCAAGTAAGTATTGAAGAATTAGAAGTTCAATTAGACGAAGCAATTCAAAATGAAGATTATGAGTTGGCATCCAAAATTCGCGATGAAATCAATAAAAGAACAAGTTAAATAACATTGTAAACATGCAGTTATCAATAAAGAATCGCTTGATTTTCATGAATTTTCTTCAATTCTTTATTTGGGGATCATGGCTAATAACAATTGCTAATTACTGGTTCGAAACAAAACAATGGGGTCCCGCTGAATTCGGCGCTATCTTTTCAACTCTTGGACTTTCCTCTTTATTCATGCCTACCTTAACCGGAATCATTGCGGATCGTTGGATAAATGCCGAAAAACTTTACGGAATATTACATCTCTTTGGTGGACTCATACTACTTTGTATTCCAATGGTTGAAGATCCCAAAACTTTCTTTTGGGTCATTTTTGTTGCAATGATTTGTTACATGCCAACCATTTCTCTCGCTAATTCTGTTTCTTACAGTATTTTAAAATCTAGGAATCTAGATGTAGTCAAGGTATTCCCTCCTATTCGCGTTTGGGGAACGGTTGGATTTATCATTGCGATGTGGACCACCAACTTGACAGGAAATAAAGCTTTAGAAGGACAATTTTATATTGCTGGAATATCAGCCATTTTCCTTGCGGTTTATTCCTTCACTTTACCCGTCTGTCCGCCTAGAAAACAAATTTCTAAGAACTCTACTTGGACAGAAGTAGTTGGTTTGGATGCTTTCAAATTGTTTGCCAAATACAAAATGGCTCTGTTTTTCCTATTCTCAATGATGTTAGGTGCAGCACTTCAGCTTACCAATATGTATGGAGATTTGTATTTGTCAGAATTCAAAAATGTTCCAGCCTATGCTGATTCATTGGTGGTTCGTTATTCAACTATTATTATGTCCATTTCACAGGTGTCTGAGACATTGTTCATACTTGCTATTCCGTTTTTCTTGAAGCGATTTGGAATAAAACAAGTGATGTTAATTAGTATGTTTGCTTGGGTTTTGCGCTTCGGATTATTTGCTTTCGGTGATCCTGCTGAAGGTTTATGGATGATAATTGTTTCATGTGTAGTCTACGGAATGGCATTTGATTTCTTTAATATTTCCGGTTCTCTTTTTGTTGAATCCACAACAGATTCTAGGATGAGATCAAGTGCTCAAGGATTGTTCATGATGATGACCAATGGCGTTGGTGCTATCTTTGGAAGTTATACTAGTGGCATTTTAATCGATAAGTTCTTTAAACTTTCAAACGGTTCCAATGACTGGCAAAATATATGGCTTGCTTTTGCAGCATATTCTCTCGTTGTTGCAATTTTGTTCGCTATTTTCTTTAAGCATAAGCACACTTCGATTGAATTTCAGGATTTTAACCATTGATTCAATTCACAAGAAAAATGGATCTTGCGAACGATATTTTTTCAATAAAATCAGACAAGGAATTCAGCGATTTAGCGCTTATGGTTTTCAATTATCAGTATGAAAACAATAAAGTATATAAATCTTATGTGGATTTATTGAAACGACCATATCCAAAATCTGTTGACGATATTCCTTTTTTACCTATTGAATTTTTCAAAACTCAAACCATAATTTGTGGGGCCAAACCCGAAAATTATATCGAATTTTTAAGCAGTGCGACAACAGGTTCAATTCGTAGTAAACACCTCGTGCTTGATCCTAAAATCTACGAAACATCTTTTTTCTTAGCATACAAACAGTTCATTGGCAATCCAGAAGATCAAGTAATTCTGGCTCTTTTACCAAATTACCTAGAACAAGGTAATTCAAGCTTAGTTTATATGGTGAAACGGCTGATAGAATTGAGTAAAAATACTCTTTCCGGGTTTGTTTTAAATCAACCTGAAGAGGTAAAAAAAAGCTATGATTGTGCAATTCAACAAGGTAAAAAGGTCGTTATTTTTGGTGTTTCTTATGCCTTATTGGATTTAGCCGAAAAACAAACAAATTTATCAAAGTCGACCATCATTGAAACAGGTGGTATGAAAGGTAGACGCAAGGAATTAACAAAATTAGAACTCCATCAAGAACTCATGAAGGGCTTGAATGTGGATTTCATTTCTTCCGAATATGGCATGACTGAATTACTTTCACAGGCATATTCTCTTTCCGACGGAAAATTTCACGCACCTGCATGGATGAAAATAAGTTGCAGGGATATCAATGATCCTTTTTCAATTACTCCATTCGGAAAAACAGGTGGTATAAATGTAATTGATCTGGCAAATCTACACTCCTGTAGCTTTATTTCAACTCAAGATCTTGGAAAGTGTATTGATAATCAAACGTTCGAAGTACTAGGAAGATTTGATCAGTCAGATATCCGTGGATGCAACCTTATGGTTGAGTAATACCGAGAATTGCTTACTTTTACCTAAAGAAAAGTGAAAATGTCTATAACAACCATATTGATTCTAGTATTAATCGGATTATTTGCCGGCATACTAAGCGGATTTGTTGGAGTTGGAGGTGGCGTAGTTATTGTCCCTGCATTAGTGTTTTTTCTTGGAATTACACAACACCAAGCTCAAGGAACAAGTTTATTTGTTTTAGCTATGCCTGTTGTGATTCTTGCACTAATGAATTATGCGAAATCAAACAATGTCAATTGGACATATGGTGCCGTAATCGCTGCAACATTCGTAATTGGAGGATATTTTGGCTCCAAATTATCCTTAAAACTTTCACCAGGAATCGTCAAATTTGTATTTGGTTTAATCATGACGTATGTTTCGATTCGCTTAGTTATTTCTGGCTTTAATTCATTTTCAAATGAGTCTTGATATCCTTCAGTTTATTCGACAAAAATCAGTTGACCTTTTTGAAAAAGTAAAAGGCTACCGCGAGCACATGCATATGTATCCTGAGCTTTCGTATCAAGAGTTTGAAACGATGGAATATGTATCTCAGTGTTTAACAAAACTCGGTATTGAACACGAGAAAGGTATTGGGAAAACAGGTATTGTTGCAATCATTCGAGGAGATCATCATTCAAGCTCAGATGCTTGTATAGGTTTGCGCGCTGATTTGGATGCCTTGCCGATAGTTGAAGAAACTGATTTACCTTTTC
Organism: Crocinitomicaceae bacterium; assembly: GCA_044233275.1. Taxonomy (GTDB): domain Bacteria; phylum Bacteroidota; class Bacteroidia; order Flavobacteriales_D; family Crocinitomicaceae; genus M0103. The sequence continues at coordinate 3,651 of JBIIKG010000027.1, forward strand.
AATCAAAAAATAATGGAGTGATGCACGCCTGTGGACACGATGTTCATACGGCCATTCTATTAGGTGCAGCAGAAATCATTTTTGAGCAGCGAAATAATTTAAGTTCTCCTGTGAAACTAATTTTTCAGCCAGGAGAAGAGAAAAATCCAGGTGGAGCGACACTCATGATTGCTGATGGAGTTTTACACAATCCAAGCGTTAAGGAGATGTATGCTTTACATGTATTTCCTGAAATGAGAACAGGAAACGTTGGTTTCAGAGAAGGCGTTTACATGGCGTCCAGTGATGAAATTTATATCACTATTCACGGTAAAGGTGGTCACGGAGCGACACCGCACCAGTGCATTGATCCAATAATAATTGGTGCTAACCTATTAGTTCAATTGCAACAGGTAGTAAGCAGAAAATGTAATCCTACTATTCCAAGTGTACTAACTTTTGGACACTTTGAAGCAATCGGGGCGACGAATATTATTCCATCTACGGCGATTATAAAAGGTACGTTTAGAACCATGAATGAAAACTGGCGTGCTGAAGCCTTAAGTTTAGTGGAAATGCAAACAAAAGAAATTTGTGCATCAATGGGAGCGACAGTAACAGTTGAAATCAGCAAAGGGTACCCTTATTTAGAAAACAACCCGGCTGTTACGAGTAAAGTGCGCAATAAGGCAACACAAATATTAGGAAACCAACACGTGGAAGATCTTCCAATTCGAATGACTTCTGAGGATTTCGCCTTTTATTCTCAAGAAATTCCTGTCTGTTTTCTGCGTTTAGGCGTGCGAAATGAAGATAAAGGAATCGTTTATGGTGTTCATCACCCTAAATTCAACATAGACGAAAATGCATTGATAACAGGAATGCAAGTAATGGCCAGTTCAGTTTTTTGATTTATGAAACGAATAGTAGTTTTGTTATTGGTATTAATCTTTGTCGCTTCATGTGATAAAGAAAAACGGACTGTGCGACGTATAGATGGTACTTGGGAAATAAAATCCTTTAAACGAATTTTGTCTACAGGCATATCCATCTATGCTGATGTTACAGGAAAAATGAAAATTGAAAACTCAAGTGATGAATATTGGGAAAAAGCCTACACACTTGAATTTGATTATGCTTTTCCTTCGTTTAATGGGACAACCAACCAATCTGGACTCATCAATGTTCTAGAATCAGGCGAATACATAGATGTTAGCACGTTAAACTCTTCAGATGTTGTTACACGTATTGACAATCATCGCATCATGGTCCTAACCTCTACCGATTTACAATTAGAATTTACGGATAGTGTTGGACAAATCAACACCTATACATTTCGAAAGAAGTAAGTAAAACCGGCTTCTAATTAGCCATTTCGCTCATAAATTTAATGCGCATCAAACGTAGTTCATCTTCTGTATAGTCTCCATCAAATTCATTGTATGCCTCGCTTAAATCATCTGTTTCGGCTTCACTGAAATAATCATAAATTTCTTCCTGATTATCAGTATCAAGAATATTATCTATATAATAATTTATATTGATACGCGTACCTGATGAAACAATTGCTTCAATTTCTTCAATCACCTCTTGGAAATTCTTTCCTTGGGCACGACCAATATCTTCCAATGGAAGCTTGCGGTCAATATTTTGAATCAATTGAACTTTAAGTACCGATTTATTTACAAGTGAACGCATCATCATGTCTTGTGGACGCTCAATATCATTATCTTCAACATAATTAGCTATTAATGACACAAACGGTTCACCATAACGAACTGCTTTTCCATGTCCAACCCCTTGAATATTTGTTAATTCATCGATAGTGATTGGGTATTGTAAACACATATCCTTTAACGAGGGTTCTTGAAAAATTACAAACGGAGGAATATTATTCTGTTTCGATAATGATTTTCTCAAGTCAACCAACATGTCGTATAAAACTTCATCAAAAGCACCACCTTTTCCACTAATATTGATAGCGCCATCTTCATCGTCAGTATTTGAGAAGTCATGCTCTTTAATCAAGGAGAAGGAAATTGGATTATTTAAAAATTCTATTCCTTTTTCAGTCAGTTTTAAAGTACCATACGTTTCGATGTCTTTCGAAATCATTCCACTTACAATCACTTGACGAATAACTGCGTTCCAGAAGTGCTCATCTCGTTCCTTTCCAATTCCGAAATTGGGCATTAAATCATGCTTATATGATTTGATATCGGATGTTACATGTCCCGACAAGAAAGCGCAATAATGTTTCGCTTTGTGCATTTCTTGCAAATCGGTAATAGCTTGTAAAAGCATAACAGCGTATTCCTTCCCTTCGCGACGTTCTCTTGGATGCTTGCAGTTATCGCAATATTCATTGCATTCTTTTTCATTGAATGTCTCTCCAAAATAATGCAAAATAAATTTTCTTCTACAAACAGAAGTTTCAGCATAAGAAACTATTTCACTCAATAATTGCTTTCCGATTTCTTGCTCTGCAACTGGCTTTCCTTGGAGGAACTTTTCTAATTTCTCGATATCTTTGTAACTATAAAAAGCAATACATTCACCTTCTCCACCATCTCTACCTGCTCTACCCGTTTCTTGGTAGTAACTTTCTAGGGACTTTGGAATATCATGGTGAATCACAAAGCGAACATCTGGCTTGTCGATTCCCATTCCGAATGCAATTGTCGCAACAATTACATCAATTTCTTCCATTAAGAACTGATCTTGATGCTTTCCCCTCGTTGCACTGTCTAATCCCGCATGATAAGAAACCGCATTAATTCCATTGACTTGCAACAATTCAGCAAGTTCTTCCACTTTTTTGCGACTCAAACAATAAATGATACCGCTTTTACCTTCTTGCGTTCGAATATACTTTACAATTTCTTTTTCTACATCTCTTTTTGGACGAATCTCATAATACAGATTGTCACGATTAAACGATGATTTAAAAACTGTAGCATCCAACATATTCAAGTTCTTTTGGATGTCGTATTGTACTTTTGGAGTGGCAGTAGCAGTTAATGCAATAATGGGAACTTTTGAAATTTTTTCAAAGATCTCACGGAGTCTTCTGTATTCTGGCCTGAAATCATGACCCCATTCAGAAATACAATGTGCTTCATCAATAGCAAAAAAGGAAATATCCACTGACGTTAGGAAATCGATATTGTCTTGTTTGGTAAGTGACTCAGGAGCAACATAAAGTAATTTTGTTCTACCAGATTGTATGTCTTGTTTTACGCGTGTAATTTCTGTTTTTGTTAATGACGAGTTTAAGAAGTGAGCAACAGCCTCATCTTCACTCACGTTTCGAATTGCATCGACTTGATTTTTCATCAAGGCAATTAAGGGCGAAACAACAATTGCTGTTCCTTCTGAAAGAAGAGCAGGCAATTGATAACACAAGGACTTACCACCCCCGGTAGGCATGATAACAAAGGTATTCTTCCCATCAAGCACATTTGTAATTACGTTTTCTTGACGTCCTTTAAACGTATCGAAACCAAAATATTTACGGAGTGCTTCTTTGAGTTTATAATCTGACATTAATTGTATTTTAAAACTTTATTAAATATACTAAAATATTCTAAGGAATTCACACAATAAGTAGGTAAAATTGTTAGAAATCGATGTTATTCAAAGATTTTAATGAATCCAATTTAAAAATGGCCAATCAAATTTACTTAACGCTAAATTTCTCACGAATGATTACATTTGTGCTCGAATGGAAGAAGAAAAACATATGTCCTTTCTTGAACATCTTGAGGAATTGAGATGGAGACTTGTAAGAATCGCTATAGCAATTTTGTTGGTTTCAATTGTGCTTTGGATTTTTCAAGAATGGATTATGGAGACACTCTTCCTCTCTATGCGAAAGCCCGATTTTATTTCGTTTCGTTGGATGTGTCAACTTTTCGGTGTCTGCATTGAAGAAATCCCGGTAAGAATGCAAAGCATGACCGTTTCTGGACAGTTTTCCTACGCCTTAATGATGAGTTTTATGGGAGGAATTGTGCTTTCTTTTCCTTACCTCTTCTATCAAATTTGGGGATTTGTCAAACCTGGATTAAAACACAACGAAAAAACGGTTGTAAAAGGAATCGTGTTCTATGTAAGCTTACTCTTTTTTATTGGAATTGCTTTCGGATATTTTGTTGTTGCACCTTTATGTATTCAGTTCTTTGGAACTTATAAAATTAGTTCTCAAATTGAAAATATATTTACTGTCAACTCATACATGAGTACTATTTTATCAACTGTATTTTATTCTGGCTTACTTTTTTTACTTCCTGTAGTTACCTATATTTTTACCAGATTGGGCATTATTACTCCAGCGTTTCTGAGAAAGTACAGAAGACATTCCATTGTAGCTATTTTAATAGTGTCGGCTGCAATTACCCCACCTGATTTAATTTCTCAAGTAATTGTATCTATACCTATTCTTTTACTTTACGAAATAAGTATTTTCGTAGCTGCACGCGTTGAAAAGAATATGATAAAAGAGCAGCTGAGCAAATAGGACTTTTGCAAAATCATTCTTATTTTTAAGCAATCATAATAACGATGACCCGGTATTTACTTACATTTCTTGCATTTTCATCTTTACTGGCCTTTGGTCAGCAGACAAAGGTGTACGGAATTGTGAATGATGCACTTACAGGAATCCCAGTTCCATTTGTCCGCGTTCAATTTGTCGATACAAAAATTGGCACGTTGACCAATGATTTAGGTCAATTCTCACTCGAAACATATTACGCATCCGACTCAGTGCAGTTTTCAATGAGCGGCTATGTAACAGTTCGAAAGAAAGTTATTAAAGATAAAGAACAAGAAATCAATGTTCAATTATCGATTCCATCAACTGATTTTGAAGAAGTTGTTGTACGTCCACCAGATGAGTTCCCTTCAACGATTCTGCATAAAAAAGTCATTAAGAATAAGGATATCAATAACAAAGAAAAATTACTTTCCTATGAATACGAGGTGTATTCTAAGATGCAACTAGACCTTAATAATCTTGGAGATAAGTTTACAGATATAGGTTTAGTTAAGAAACTCGATCTTGTTATGAGCTACCTAGACTCTGCTGAAAATGGGAAAAATTATTTACCCATGCTTTTGAGTGAAACAGTCTCTCATTATTATTTTAAAAACAATCCTAAAAAGAAAAAGGAAGTAATAGCCGGGACACATATTACAGGAATTGATAATCTTCAGGTTAGTCAGTTAATGGGTGATATGTATCTTGATTTTAATGTCTATGACAATAATATCAATCTATTCAATAAAGCGTTTATTAGTCCCGTAGCCAACAGTGCCCGCTCATTTTATCGATTTTATTTGGAGGATTCGACCTTTATTGGCAACCAATGGTGTTATAAATTGCGATTTGAGCCAAAGCGTAAAGGTGATATGACATTCCAAGGTGAAATGTGGATTCATGATACGACCTACGCAGTAAAACAAATTTTCGCTTCAATTTCTCCGTGGGCGAATATAAACTATGTGCAAGATTTATATTTTGAGCACTATTTTGATTTGGTTGCTCCTGAGGTATGGATGATGACAAAAGAAAAAATGATTGCCGATATTAAGGTAACTCGAAATTCTGGAATTTATGGATTCTATGGGCGTAAACTTTCTTCACGTAGGAATTTTTTAATCAATGAAGAAAGACCAGAAGAATTCTATAAATCAGACAATACAGTTGAACTACTCGATAGTGCGAAAGTGCGAAATGAAGCTTTTTGGATTAAAAATCGTCATGTGCCGCTTAGTAAACAAGAAGAAGGAATCAAGGAGATGGTCGATTCTCTCCAGAATGTCCCTTTATTTAAGACGCTCAAAAATCTAACGTATTTCGCAACAACAGGATATTATCCAATAGGAAAAATTGAAATTGGAAATGCATTCGCTATTGCGAGTATGAATCCAGTTGAATCGTTCCGAACAGCCTTAGCATTGCGTACCTCCAACAAATTTTCGAAACGATTAGAACTCGGCGGAAAAGTTGCTTATGGATTTGGTGATGAACGTTTTAAATATGGTGGTTCGATTAGATACAATATTACACCAAAGAAGCGCGGTATGATGGTGGCATATTACAATTATGATATTGAACAAATTGGCCAATCACCAACGGCAGCTACGGTTGGCTCAACTTTCGGGACACTTTTTAGAACTGGACCTCTAGATAAATTAACCTTCGTTGAAAAAGCAGGGATTAATTTAGAAAAGGATGTGAAAAAGGACATTATCATATACACTGCTTTTGAATGGAAAGAATTTACTCCATTAGGAATTGCTAATTATGTAAAACTGAACGAAGTTAATTTACTTGATACAATCAAAAGTATTCGAACTAGTGAATTTACTTTTAGATATAGATGGGCAAAAGATGAAGAATTTATAGGTGGTTCATTTGATCGATCATCGTTAAGATCGCGCTATCCAATCATTTCAATTCAAGGGATTTTTGGTGTAAAGGGTCTTTTCGGTAGTGATTACAATTACCAAAAAATTGAATTTCAATTAGAACACCATCGTTTAATTGGTGCATTAGGAAGAATACGATATGGCTTTTCAGCTGGGTATGTTTTCGGAACAGCAGCCTATCCTTTTCTAAAAGTACATGAAGGAAATCAATCCTATTGGCTTATGACATCCACCTTTAACAAACTAAATTTCTTCGAATTTATTTCTGATAAATATGTCGGAGCATTTATTGAAAACCATTGGGAAGGACTATTGTTTGATCGAATCCCCTTAATTAATAAATTAAAATGGCGTTTGGTTACTTTAGGAAGAATCACCTATGGAAGTATATCGGACCGTCATAGTCGAGAAATGCTCTTACCTCCTTTTACTAAGAAATTTGGAAACGTACCTTATGCCGAATTAGCAGTTGGAATAGAAAATATTTTCAAAATAGCCCGTGTAGATTTGGTGTGGCGGGTTACACATTTAGACCCAGGCATGTCACCAATTGGCGTTCGTGCGCGTTTTGCTTTTAATTTTTAGTTTATTTGTAGCGTGAAATTACACACAGAGGAAATCAAAAAATCGTACAAAGGTCGTGATGTTGTAAAAGGCGTAACGATTGAAGTTAATCAAGGCGAAATTGTTGGACTTCTCGGTCCAAATGGCGCTGGAAAAACTACATCTTTTTATATGATTGTTGGACTCGTAAAACCAGATGTTGGAAAAGTTTTCTTAGATGATGTTGAGATCACAAAGTACCCAATGTATAAACGTTCGCAATTGGGTATTGGCTATTTGCCTCAAGAGGTTTCAGTATTTAGAAAATTAAGTGTTGAGGATAATATACTTGCCATACTAGAAATGACAGATATGACTAAGCCTCAGCGAAAGGAGAAACTTGAGCAATTATTAGAAGAATTTCATTTGACTCATGTAAGGAAAAATCTTGGAAATAGATTGTCTGGTGGAGAAAAACGCAGAACAGAAATCGCTCGTGCATTAGCGACTAACCCAAAATTTGTGCTCTTAGATGAACCGTTTGCAGGTGTTGATCCGATTGCAGTTGAGGATATTCAAAGTATTGTAGCAGATTTAAGAAAACGAAATATTGGCATCTTAATTACCGATCACAATGTACAAGAAACCTTATCCATTACGGATAGGGCTTATTTGCTTTTTGAAGGTGGAATATTAAAATCAGGCACTGCTGAAGAACTTGCTTCTGATGAACAAGTTAGACGCGTCTATCTTGGACAAAACTTTGAACTACGAAAAAAATAGATTTTTTTGTTTACAAAAAAAATAACTAATTTCACAACGTATTGATTGAAAACTACTAATTGAATTGACTATGAAAACATTAAAAATAACAGCTACTCTATTCTCAGTTGCATTTCTTATTTTAGTTTCAACTTCTTGTAAAAAGAAATGCAAATTGGATAATTCAACAGTTGATTCTGGAACTATCATTGAAGATGTTGTCATTTATCCAGCAAGCGGTTCAATGACAGGAAATATGGGTGGTAATTATGTCATTGGCGCAAGTAGCAACTACGCTGATTTTATTGAGATTTCATTTTCTGAAGGCCTCGAGTGGCAGTAAATTATGCGAATTACAAAATCTTAGCTTTCCCTGTTTCTGCTAAATGTAATGCTCAATATGAAAGAAATGTAACTGTCAACGCTACAACTCAATCGGTTGTTTATTCGATAAAAGTAACACAATGCTCAGATTGTAAAGAAGTACGAAATACAGAAAACTACGTATTGGTTCCTACTTTTCCAGACAATTATACTGTTACAAATGAACTAACAATTGTCGATAAAAATTAATTAACGAAATTAGATTAGAGGTCACGATTACGTGGCCTTTTTTTATGCAAACGAAAAACGAATAGGACAAAAAAAGGCCATCTAATAGATGACCTTGAGTTTCTTGTGGAACGCCTGCTTACTTAGCTGCCAAGTCTGATTTCTCAACTTGATCAACACTTCCATAAGCATCACAATTTGCTCCTTTTGATGATTTACATGCTGTAAAAGCTAGCGATAATACCATACCAAGAAGTGCCAAGGTCAAAAATTTCTTCATTATAATTTGGTTTTTAGTTAAATAAGGATTTTAACGTACGCTACGAAAGTACAAATTTTAACCTTTCTGTAAAAATAATATTATTCACATTCTACTATGGATGAATAAAAATATACAGAATATTATTACGTTATTTGTCTAATGCGCTTGATATTACTATGTTTCATGGCTTTTCATTTTTTTGCACTTTTGGGTCAAAAAAGTTACACCCTGTCATTTAGCGATGTCAGTTATCAGCATATTCAAAGGAAAATGCCAGATAGCTTTAAAGATAGTTTAGCTGTTATTCGATTTTTACAAATCATTCAAATTAAAGCAGTTAAAAGGGGATATATTTTATCTTCATTTGACAGTATACATTTCAAAAATTCGGAAGTATTTGTGCATTTCACGTTAGGTGATAAATTAAATGAAATACACTTTTCTTATACTAAAGAGGATATCCAATTTCTCAAACAGAAGGCGAATTTAAACGAAAAACAACTCGCAAATATTCCATTTCAATCAGGTGAATTAGCGAAGATCATGCGACTACTTTATCAAAGTGGTGTGAACAATGGTTATCCATTTACTAAAATCACACTCGATAGTGTTTTATTTGAAGGGAATTCCATACATGCAAAACTACTTTTGAATAAAGGAGAGCTTTATAGAATAAAGCAAATTCACATTAAGGGAGATTCGCTTTTATCAAAACAAATGATTTCATCACTAATACGAATCAAAGAAGGTGATTTATTTAGTGATGCCAATCTAGCATCCATTTCAAGACATATTAAACAAGTCAATCATTTACAAGAAATCAAACCTCACGAAATACTCTTTACAAAAGATGGAGTAGAATTGTTTGTGTACGTGAAATCTAATCCGATAAGCTCGGTCAATGGTGTTTTAGGGCTACAACCCAATCCTATTACAGAAAAACTTGCTGTTACTGGCGAATTAAGTTTAAAACTTGTCAATGTATTCCACAAAAGTGAAATGATACAGCTCAATTGGCGGAGCATACAAGCAGGGACACAATCTCTAAACTCAGGTTTCAATTATCCATATTTGTTTAAAAGTCCTTTTGGAATTGATGCCGCTTTCAATTTATATAAAAAGGATTCGACCTTCTTAGAAATAAAAGCGCAAATAGGAATTCAATATCAATTGGCTGGCGGGAGTTTTCTGAAAGCTTATTATCAAAACAATGGTTCCTCAATTCTATCGGGTGCATCGAACTCTACTTTGAATTTTTCAACAGTTCGGACAAGTGCATATGGATTGAGTTTTATGAGAAAAGAACTAGATTATATTCCAAATCCAAGCAGTGGTTATATGCTCATTACAGATGTAGCCATTGGAAACCGAAATGCTCGAAAATCAGACACATCTGACATAATATCTACAACTACTTTCAGAATGTCAGCTCAATTTAATTGGTTTATTCCTTTAGCCAAAAGACATGTGTTAAGATTTGGCGCCAATGCTGAAACCTATTATGCTCCAGAAATATATGAAAATGAACGTTTTCGTTTTGGAGGATTAACAAGCTTAAGAGGATTTAATGAAGATGAATTATTTGCTACGACTAAAGCAATATTAACACTAGAATATCGCTTCTTAGTTGATCAAAATTCACACGCATTTGCTTTTTTTGACCAAGGTATGTATGAAAATACATCTACTAGTTATGAGCGAGATTTCCCTTTTGGGTTTGGTGCTGGATTCTCATTTGGAACACAACTGGGAATCTTTTCAATTTCCTATGGAATTGGTAAGCAATTCGATAATCCAATTTTACTAAAAAATGGAAAAGTGCATTTCGGATATGTTGCTTATTTCTAACTAGAAAATTACTTCTTGAAATTTGCGGTCATATTTTCACGAATTTCTTTCATGAAATCAGACGCATAAACAAAATTCAAAATCTCAGGGTTATCAGTAGTAATAATTGCCTTTCGATCACCTTGCCACCAATTCTTTCCTTGGTAAATAAATACAATATTATCACCAATTTCAATCACACTATTCATGTCATGCGAAATCACGACAGTCGTAATATCATATTCGTATGTGATTTCTCGAATCAAGTTGTCAATAACAATAGATGTCATTGGATCCAGACCTGAATTTGGTTCGTCACAAAATAAGTACTTCGGATTCATAGCAATTGCTCGAGCAATACCAATTCTTTTTTGCATCCCACCACTGCACTCCGCAGGAAATAATTTATTTTTACCACTCAGATTAACTCTTTCAAGACAAAAATCTGCGCGTGTTTGCATTTCCTTTTTTGTCATCTTCGTGAACATTGTTAAAGGAAACATTACATTTTCTTCTACCGTCATCGAATCGAACAAAGCAGACCCTTGAAAGAGCATTCCAATTTCTTTTCTAACTTCCGTTCTTTCTTGACGATGCATTTCAGTAAATTCTCTTTCGTCAAAAAATATTTGGCCGCTATCCGCCTCATGCAATCCTACAATACATTTTGCAAGAACCGATTTACCATGTCCAGATTGTCCAATAATCATGTTCACTTTCCCTTTTTCAAAGGTTGCGCTAATATCTTTTAGGACATCATTAGCACCAAATGATTTATTTACATGTTCGATGCGGATCATTACAATAAAATCATTTGAGTTAACAAGAAATTAGCGATTAGAATCGCAATACTGCTGCTCACAACCGCTTGTGTCGAAGATCGGCCTACGTCAAGTGATCCACCTTTCGTGTAATAACCGTAAAATGACGCTATCGAAACAATTAAAAATCCGAAAACCACAGTTTTTGTCAAAGCATACCATACATTACCCATTTCAAAAAATGAGCGAATTCCGAGTACGTAGATTTCAGTTGACGTTAAACCAGATAAAAGAAGTGATAACCATCCTCCAATTAAACTTAATGCCATTGAAAAAACGATTAAAATCGGAAAGAAGATAACAGCAGCAGTAATTTTTGGTAATACTAAAAACGTTAGTGAATTAACACCCATGATTTCAAGCGCATCGATTTGTTCGGTAACCCGCATTGTACCAATTTCAGACGCAATATTTGATCCAATTTTTCCTGCAAGAATAAGTGATATGATTGTGGGCGAGAACTCGAGAATGGTACTTGATTGCGTAATATAACCCACCGTATAAGATGGTAATAACGGATTCGACATATTCGAAGCTGTTTGCAAAGCAATTACGCCTCCCATGAAAGTAGACATTAATGCGACAATAAATATCGAATTAATCCCAATTTGCTCTATTTCTGTAAATACTCGAATACGAAAAATTTTCCATTTCTCAGGCTTCGAAAAAATGATTCGAAGCATTATTAAGTATTTCCCTATGTTTGAAAGCAATTTCATTGTTGCTAAATTAATGCTAATTTCTTTCTTTCACACTTGAAGTTGGAAAACTTTATTCACTTTGAATGTTGATTTCATGTAATTTTGCACTGTGGGAAAACAAATAGTAAAATCTAGGGAAGCGGTTCGAGACACCTTTTGCAGGCATGTCCCTGAAGATTTTGTAGATTATCTAATGAATTTGTTCTTTCAAGCCAATGTTCGTTTTAGTATTGTAAAATCTCGGGCCACCAAATTAGGCGACTTTAGGGCAGGATTACAAGGTGAAAAACACAAAATCACAGTCAATGGTGATTTGAATAAATTCTCCTTCTTAATTACATCATTGCATGAACTCGCACATCTAAATACATTTAATTCGTTTGGTCGCGCCGTTATGCCGCATGGGGAAGAATGGAAAACAGCATTTAAAAAATTACTTCTGCCCATAATTGACAGTAAAAAACTGCCTCAAGATATTGAAAACGCGCTGGTCAATAGCCTCGTTAACATGAAGGCTTCCTCTTGTACAGATCATCAACTATCAAGAGTGCTGCTCAAATATGACAAAAAACCACAAGGAATGGCGATTTTAGAGGGACTTCCAATCAACAGTGTTTTTTCTTTAAATGGAAGAGATTTTGTGAAAGGTCCATTACGAAGAAAACGTTATGTTTGTCAAGAAGTGCGGTCAAAGCGCTCCTATTTAGTGAGTTCTTTAGCACAGGTATCTCCAATTGAAAAATAAGAAAATGAAAAATAATTATTGCATCATTATGGCTGGGGGAATCGGAAGTCGATTCTGGCCAATGTCAACCCCTGAAAGACCAAAACAATTTCTAGACGTATTAGGTATCGGAAAATCACTTCTTCAAATGACCTATGAGCGTTTGTTGAATATTGCTCCAGTCGAAAATATATACATATTAACGAATGAAAGCTATGCTGATTTAGTTAACGAGCAATTACCTGCGCTGAAAAGAAATCAAATATTAACGGAACCAAAAAGAAAAAATACAGCTCCTTGTATTGCCTATGCAGCAGCTAAAATACAATCATTGAATCCAGAAGCGAACTTAATTATTACTCCTGCAGATCATTTAATTATGAAAGAAGAACGCTTCACTGAAATAATCAATATTGCGATCAAGCAAGCCAATTCAGATGAGCGAATAGTAACTTTGGGAATTCAACCAACGCGACCTGACACTGGTTATGGTTATATTGAATTCAGCGAAAGTGAAAGTTTATCAGGTGGATCTGTAACAGAAGTAATTCAATTTAGAGAAAAACCAGATTTAAAAGTAGCGGAAGAGTTTCTAAGAAAAGGGAATTTCTACTGGAATTCAGGAATTTTTGTTTGGAAGGCATCAACAGTTTTGAACGCTTTACAAAAATTTCAACCTATTTTACATTCATTGTTTGCTGCTGATTTATCGAAATACAATACGAGCGAAGAACAGCATTTTGTCAATGATTGTTTTGAGAACTGTGAAGACATTTCGATTGATTTCGCTATCATGGAACATGCCCGAAACACAGATGTTGTTTTAGCTGATTTTGATTGGAGCGACCTTGGAACTTGGGGTAGTTTAGGAATGCACTTGAGTAAAGATTTTAATTCAAACGCGGTTATTGGTAAACATGCTCATTTGTTTCATTCAAGCAATTGCATTGTAAATATTTCAGATGATAAATTAGTTTTATTAGATGGTTTAGAGGATTACATTGTAGTAGAATCGGATAATATGTTTATGGTCTTACGCAAAGAAAATGAGCAAGAACTCAAAAATTTCTTAAAGCAGATTGAGACTGAGAGTCCTGAGTTTTTCAAAAAATAAAATAAACGTCCCGATTTATTTCTAAATCGGGACGTTTTCAATTTAACGATTTCCTTTTTTAATTTCTTCTGCTTCCCATTGGCGATACAAATCGAAGTAGCTTTTTGTTTCCAATACGACTACCCCACCCATAGTGTCGCCGTATTTAGCAGGTAAACCTCCGGTATAAACCATCATTCTTCCGATTGCTACACCGGGAATTCCACCGATTTCACTTGCTTTAACACCATCTACAAGATAAAGCATATCATTCTTTCGGGCGCCTCTAAAAACCAATTCTCCGTCATCTGTCAAACGCACATCTGAACCCATAGAAGCAATCAAGCCTTTTACATCAAATTTCAAGGGACTTTTGTCAATTTCCAAGGAAGTAATTTCCTTTACAGGTAATTCACCATATTGAAGCTTTATAGAGCCATCATTTGCTTTTACATCTACCACCATCAACTCTAGGACTCCACTTTTGAAATTGATATTACCCGTATTATAAAACCCGTCAATTGGAACATTTACAGGGACATTTGACATTGTATCACCAAAGTAAACCACATTTAAAGAATATTCTCCAGATGGAATTGCGCTTATACGAAAACGACCATCTGCATCAGTACCAGCCTGGTATTTTCTGTCCTGATCCATTATGAAAACTTTCGCTCCATAAACTCCTTTCGTTGTTCCATTTTCAACTACTGTTCCTACCACTTCTCCTAAAGATCCCTGTGCATTTGCTTGATGAATAAACCCAAGTGCTGCAATGATGATTAACTTTTTCATAACTTTCTATTTAACAATTTCACTTTAGATGCGGTAAAAAATAGGATTCCATAAAAAAAGCCTTCTTTCGAAAGCTTTTCTATTCATATATTTTATAACTCCTTATAATTCAGCACTTGAACAAGGAAATGCACGGTCAACTTTTTTAAATAAGCCTTGTAATACTTTACCTGGACCAACCTCTATTACTTCGCTCGCACCATCTGCGATCATTTGATGCATGGTTTGCGTCCAACGTACCGGAGCAGTTAATTGAGCGACTAAATTTCTTTTAATTTCAGACGGATCAGAAATAGCTGAAGCAGTTACATTTTGGTAAACTGGACAAATAGGTGTATTAAAAGTTGTTGCCTCAATAGCAGCTGCCAATTCTTCACGTGCTGGTTCCATCAATGGTGAATGAAATGCTCCACCAACTGGAAGGATTAATGCACGCTTTGCACCTGCTTCAGTCAATTTCGCACAAGCCTCTTCAACTGCAGCCAAAGCACCAGAAATAACTAATTGTCCTGGACAATTATAATTTGCAGGGACAACTACACCTTCAATTTGTGCGCAGATTTCTTCCACTACATCATCTTCAAGTCCAAGAATCGCTGCCATCGTCGAAGGTTCAGATTCACACGCCTTTTGCATTGCTAAAGCTCGTTTCAAAACCAAGCGCAATCCATCTTCAAAACTCAAGGTTTTGTTTGCAACCAAAGAAGATAACTCACCAAGTGAATGTCCAGCAACCATATCTGGTTTAAACTCATCACCTATGCATGCAGCCAATATTGTTGAATGCAAAAAGATTGCTGGTTGTGTTACTTTCGTTTGTTTCAACTCATCATCAGAGCCTTCAAACATAATACGAGTGATATCGAATCCTAAAATTTCATTTGCCGATTCGAATAATTCCTTTGCTAAAGCTGAATTATCATAAAGATCTTTTCCCATTCCGGAAAACTGAGCACCTTGCCCTGGAAATACGTATGCTTTCATTTGATTGTTTTTCAATGTTGTTACAAAGTTAAACCATTCTAGAAAAAGAGCAACAAAAAAGGGCCGGATAACCGGCCCTTAAAATATGTTATGTTGAAAGAATTATTTTCTAACAACCAATTTTTGAGTTGAAACAGCACCATCAACAGAAAGGTTTACCATGTAAACTCCGCTAGTTAATGATTGTGTATCGATAGTTACGTTTTGCGTACCGTTAACATTTCCTAAAGTTGTAGTGAAAACAACTTTACCTGAAAGATCAGTAACATAAACTGCAGCTGTAGCTTCGTTGTTTAAGTCGAAAGAAACAGTTGTGTTTGTGTTAGTTGGGTTAGGGTAAACGCTCATTCCAAATTCGTTAGACAATTCTGCAACAGAAGCTGCTGGATCATCTAATAAACGAATCATCACAGCACTTGGAGATATTAACTGGAAACTAGCTCCATCAGCTGTAAACCCAAGAACTGAACCTTCAAATGTATTTTGAGCCAATCCAAAACGGATTTCATCAGTACCACCGAAGTGAGCACCAACAACTAACAATACATCACCTGCAAGCACATCAACTGGCCCACCTAAGATTGGTAGATTAACCCAAGTAGCAGCCGTTGCAGCAACAGTTTTAGTATTTGTTTCAGCTAAGTAAACCCAATCTTCCGCTGCAAAGTCATACTTCCAGATTTCTGCGAAGAATTCTGAACCAACAGCTGCAGCAGGTTGAGTAGATAAACGCAATTTAACAGCAGTTACAGCAGTATTATCAAAAATCTCCATTACGTTACCAATTTTCAATGGTTGACCATCTTGAGATGATACTTGACCAATTGAACCTGAAGTAACGTTGTTATCTCTTGAATACTCGTATTGTGTAACAAACATGTCAAAAGATTCTTCATTATTAGATAGTTCAGAATCAGTTCCTGAAATTACTGTTGTAAGATCAACTGTTTTTGTTCCAGCACCTGTTGGAATGTATGGAGTAGAAATAGATAAAGTATCTGTTAATGTTGCATTGATAGCAATACCAGCACTTGTTTGATCATAACCACCAGTCGCAGTTGCATTCAATTGAACTTGAGTTTGGTTCAACGCACCATTGTTCGTAGCCAATGCACCAAACGTTAATCCAGGGAAAGACACTTGAGAAGCAGGTAAATGATAGTAATCTAAACGTTGAGTAGTTGCAACATCAGTAGCTTGGTACCAATTATTCAATTTCATGTCATTATCCCAAGCTTCAACGATGTTTACATTATCAACACCCCAGAACCAATCATAAGCACCAACATAATGGAAACGAACACGCACTTGGTTCGTCCAAGGGTTAGCACCTTTAGCTGCAGTGATATTTACTGTTTCAACTTCACCAGCAACACAGTTAGTGTTAACTGGAACTTCTGATTCAGGATTCACTTCGAAGATTGTCCAAGTAAGGCCTCCATCAACTGAAACTTCAACAGATGTCTGATCATAAAAATTACGGTAATACTCTGAAAAAGTCAAGTACAAAGAAGCATTTAAAGACGCTGATAAATCGATGTTTGTTTGTAGTGTGTAATAAGCATCTTGTGTGGCAGTTCCACCAGCTTCATCTGAATTGATGAATGCAAAATTTCCTGATGCGCCAGAAAAAGTAGCTGGCCATTGGTAAGCCCCTTGCTGTGCTGTGATACTTGCAGGAATTGCAGTCACGATAGTCCAATCTCCTGCTGTATGACCTGAACCTGTTGTTTGTGCCCAGTCTGCAGCAGTTGAGAAATCATTTGACCAAAGGACGTCACCTTCAGCTTTAACAGTAGAACCAACTTTCTTAGCTGTTGGTCTGATCTCGTTACGATCGTTTAGTACAGACGCTTTATTCTGCATTACCTGTGCATTCACAGCTAATGTTCCAACAAGAGCACCTGCTAATAAGTAAATCTTTTTCATAATAAATTTAATTTTAAGGTGTGTAAAAATAATGAACTTTTAATAGATATCAAAATTCATTGTTAAAAGTGAACGAAATTGAATGAATTACAGTTGGGAATGACTTAAATAAAAGTCACAAGAAAAATGAAAATTCCAATTTTCGATAAACAACGAATACTTGAATTCGACATCTAACATTTCCAATTGAAAAATCC
>JBIIKG010000168.1:0-6199 GCA_044233275.1 Crocinitomicaceae bacterium
AAGAGCACTTTTTTGCTTCTTTTTTTTGCGATAGAAAAAAAGAAGAAATCACAATAGTGAATGATAGAATCAAGCGATAGCGCAGATTATCTGAAATCCGTTGAAAAATCCTCCCCCTCAATCCCCCTCCAAAAGGGGGAAGATTTGATACTCCTTCTCGTTCATATTCTTTTAAAAAATCAAATCCTTTAGTTCGGAGTACCCGAAGGGAAACAATGCTCTTCCGTTAAATTATCAAATGAATTTAAATTACCGAAGTGAAAAACCACAATTCTCCAAGAGAACTAGTCCGCAAAGCGAATAGAATGTTAAACGCTTCGGGTTCTGAAAATTGCAATTTATCATGTAACCATTTTGGTATCGAATTAGATCGTGAGCTTTGTCGGCGGTAGCGGGCGCAATAGAATGGAGCGCCGCTAAGTTCCTTTGGAGAATTGTAAAAGAGCACTTTTTTGCTTCTTTTTTTTGCGATAGAAAAAAAGAAGAAATCACAATAGTGAATGATAGAATCAAGCGATAGCGCAGATTATCTGAAATCCGTTGAAAAATCCTCCCCCTCAATCCCCCATTTCGACAGGCTCAATGCACCGCTCCAAAGGGGGAAACTCGATACTCCTTCTCGTTCGAAATCTTTTAAAAGGTAAAATTACCGACTTCGATGCACCCGAAGGGTAAAACCATTCCAAACCACTCCTTAAAAAGTTAATATACAAATCAACTTCATTTCGTGATTTATAATTAATTTCAGCATCGATTAATTGAAATTGTGTTCAATAACAGAATTGAATGTTATGTTAAGGTTAAGAACAATTAAAAATAAATTAAAATTAAACCGAAATAATTGCTTTTAAAACTAACGAAAAAGTAAATTTGTCATGAAAATTTTAGAGGTTCAATTCGCTCAAAATAAAGAGCTAGTTAAATACTTGAAAATTAAAATCTTAAGAGAAATATGGCTGCTCAATCTACAAGTTCCGATTATATCCCACTCTTAATTCAGTTTGTTGTTGCTGGGGGCTTTGTTGTGTTTACTTTGTTTTTAACACACATTTTATCGCCTCGTATCAAATCGAAGAACAAAGAGAATAATTTTGAATGTGGAATTGAATCTGAAGGGAACGCCCGTTTTCCCGTGTCCATTCGCTATTTTATGACGGCTATTCTTTTCGTATTGTTCGATGTAGAAGTAATCTTCTTTTACCCTTACGCAGTAAATTTTTACGAGCTTAAACTAGAAGGACTTTTAGCTGTTATACTATTTGTGTCATTCTTTTTGATTGGCTTCTTCTATGTTTACAAAAAAGGTGCATTAGAATGGGAAAAATAGAAAATCAAGAAATTATAAACGGTGAAGGTTATCAGCTAACCCGTTTGGATAAAGCTGTAGGTATGGCGCGTGCGAATTCGCTTTGGCCTTTACCTTTTGCAACATCATGCTGTGGAATTGAGTTCATGGCAACAATGGGAAGTAGTTATGATTTGGCTCGATTTGGTATGGAACGTATGTCGTTTTCTCCAAGACAAGCAGATTTATTAATTGTTGCCGGCACAATCTCTAAGAAATTAGGTCCAATTCTGAAACAAGTTTACGAGCAAATGTCGGAACCGAAGTGGGTCCTTTCTGTTGGTGCATGTGCTTCTTCAGGTGGTATTTTCGATACGTACAGCGTTTTACAAGGAATAGATCGTATCATACCAGTTGATGTGTACGTTCCTGGATGTCCACCAAGACCAGAACAAATTATTGATGGTGTTATGAAAATCAATGAATTGGTGAAACACGAATCGCTGCGTCGCCGCTACAACGATGAATACAAGCACTTGATGCATGACTACAATATTGAATTGGGAGAAGATGAGTGATACTAATGATTTAAATCAAATCGTTTCAGCACTTTCGACTGAATTTGCTGAAAATATTCTAGAGGTAGATAATTCTGGTGACATTCTAACGGTTGAAATTACGCCAGGACACGTTCTCGAAGTAATTCGTTTCCTCAAAGAAAATGAAACATATGGATTTAATTATTTGACGCTCATCGGTGCCGTTCACTATCCAGATAATGCAGACCGTGAATTGTGCGTGGTATACCATTTACACAATTGGAGAAAGAATGTCCGCATACGCGTTAAAGCATATTTAACTATAAAACATCCAGAAATTAATTCAATCACCCCAATTTTTGATGGGGCAAACTGGATGGAACGAGAAACGTATGATTTCTTTGGGGTTCTTTTTAAAAACCACCCAGATTTGAGAAGAATTTTGAATGAAGACTCCATGGATTATTTTCCAATGCGTAAGCAATACCATTTAGAGGATGAAACCAGGGAAGATAAAGATGATCGTTATTTTGGAAGACAATAATTGACCATGGAAAGCAAAAAAGAAATTAAAACAAAAGCTCCTGTTTTCTTTGATTCTAAAGAAACAATTGATGGCGATATTGCCACAATCAATTTCGGCCCTACCCATCCCGCTACTCATGGTATTTTCCAAAATATTCTAAAGGTAGATGGTGAAAAGATCATTTCATCTGAACAAACAGTTGGTTATATTCACCGCGCTTTTGAAAAATTAGCAGAACGTAGACCTTACAATCAAATTACCCCAATAACAGACCGTTTAAATTACTGTTCGTCACCTATCAATAACATGGGTTGGCACATGACTGTTGAAAAATTGATCCAAGCTGAAATTCCAAAACGCGTGCAATACATGCGTATTATCATCATGGAATTGGCACGTATTGCTGATCATTTAATTTGTAATTCTGTTGTGGGAGTTGACTCCGGAGCATTAACAAGTTTCTTTTACCCGTTCAATCAACGAGAAAAAATTTACGAATTATACGAGGAAGTTTGTGGCGCACGTTTAACGACAAACATTGGAAGAATTGGTGGATTTGAGCGTGATTTCTCACCTGAATTTCACCGAAAACTGAAAGAGTTTTTAAGAACGTTCCCAAAAGAATTCAATGAATTCGATTCGATGTTATTAAGAAATCGAATTTTCATGGATAGAACAAAAGGCACTGGAGCAATATCTGCGGAAAGAGCACTTGCCTATTCATTTTCTGGTCCAAATTTAAGAGCTACTGGTGTTGATTATGATGTCCGTGCTATGAATCCTTATTCATCTTATGAAGATTTCGATTTCACGATTCCCGTAGGAGTAAATGGCGATACATACGACCGTTTTTGTGTTAGGCAAGAAGAGATTCGTCAAAGTATTCGCATTATTGAACAAGCATATAACAACTTACCGGAAGGTTCGTACAAAGCAGATATTCCTGAATTTTATCTTCCGCCAAAAGAAGATGTATACAATCAAATGGAAGCCTTAATCTACCACTTTAAAATCGTGATGGGTGAAACAGAAATTCCGGTTGGAGAAGTATTTCACAGTGTGGAAGGAGGAAATGGCGAATTAGGTTTTTATTTAATAAGCGATGGTGGTCGAGCTCCATATAGATTGCAGTTCAGACGACCTTGTTTTATTTATTATCAAGCATACCCAGAAATGATCACCGGTCAGACTTTAAGCGATGCAGTATTGACTTTAAGTAGTATGAACGTAATCGCTGGTGAATTAGACGCATAACAGATGAATTTACATGTTGACATAAATAAGCGCCACGCTGAACGAAAAGAATTCAGTCCAGAATCATTAGCAAAGGTCAATGAACTAATGTTAGATGTTCCGGAAGGAAAGCATAAAAGTGCGGTTTTGCGTGTTTTACACATGGCGCAAGATGAGTTGGGTGGTTGGTTGAGCATTGAAACAATGGATTACGTTGCTGAATTACTTAATATCCAACCAATTGAAGTATATGAAGTAGCTACTTTTTACACGATGTTCCATTTGGACCAAACGGGTAAATATGTATTGGAAGTATGCAGAACAGGACCATGTATGTTGGTTGGAAGCGATCAAATCATTGAATACATCGAAAATAAACTGAACATTAAAGTAGGTCAAACTACTGCAGATGGGATGTTTACCCTAAAAACCGTTGAATGCATGGGAGCTTGTGGTTACGGGCCAATGCTTCAATGTCAGTATAAAAATCACGAATTCCTTACCCCTGAAAAGGTAGATGAATTAATTGAAGGGTACAGATCGGGTACTTTTGAAAAATAAATCGACATGACAGGAAGAAAAGTACTTTTAGAAAATGTAAATATACCTGGAATTGAAACGTTCGAGGTTTACCAAAAGAACGGCGGATATCGCTCTGTTGATAAGGCATTAAAGTCAATGTCGCCCGATGAAATAGTTGAAGAGGTTAAAAAATCTGGTTTAAGAGGTCGTGGTGGTGCAGGTTTCCCAACAGGAATGAAATGGTCGTTTCTTGCAAAACCAGAAGGTGTTCCAAGATACCTTGTTTGTAATGCAGACGAATCTGAACCGGGAACTTTTAAAGACCGTTATTTAATGGAAAAAATCCCTCACCTATTGGTCGAAGGGATGATTGTTTCAAGTTATGCCTTAGGTGCTAACCTATCTTTCATATACATCCGTGGTGAATTTATGTGGATTCTAGACATTCTAGAAAAAGCAATCGCTGAAGCATATGAAAAAGGCTATTTAGGAAAAAATATTAAAGGTTCTGGTTATAATTTGGACCTCAGAGTAATGCCAGGTGGCGGTGCTTATATCTGCGGAGAAGAAACTGCTTTGCTTGAATCATTAGAGGGGAAACGTGGAAATCCACGTATCAAACCTCCATTTCCAGCCGTTAAAGGTTTATGGGGATGTCCAACTGTTGTAAACAATGTTGAAAGTATTGCTGCTGTTGTGCCAATAGTGAATGATGGTGGTGATGCCTACGCTCAAATTGGACTTGGTAAAAGTACTGGAACAAAATTAATTTCTGCATGCGGGAATCTTGCTCGTCCAGGTGTTTACGAGATTGAAATGGGAATTTCAGTCGAAGAATTCATTTACGGTGATGACTATTGTCGCGGAATTGCGAATGGCAAAAAGCTAAAAGCGTGTGTTCCTGGTGGTTCATCTGTTCCTATTTTACCACATTATCTTGTGACAAAAACAGCTGCAGGTGAAGATCGCTTAATGACGTATGAAAGTTTGTCGGATGGTGGATTCGCATCAGGATCAATGTTAGGTTCAGGTGGATTTATTGTTTTTGATGAAGATCAATGCATCGTTCGAAATACTTGGAATTTTGCACGTTTTTACGCACACGAATCATGTGGACAATGTTCACCATGCAGAGAAGGCACTGGATGGATGGAAAAAGTGCTTCATCGCCTAGAAAATGGTAATGGAAATCTTCGTGATATCGATTTATTAGCTGAAATCAATAAGAAAATTGAAGGAAATACAATTTGTCCTCTTGGTGATGCCGCAGCTTGGCCTGTTGCAGCAGCTATTAGACATTTCAGAGAAGAATTTGAATGGCATGTTACACATAGAGAAGAGTCACAAACTAGAAATTTTGGGTTAATTAGTCAACCTGTTACTGCATAGGAAATAGTTATGATAAAAGTTACTATTGATAATATTGAAGTAGAAGTACCGCAAGGAACAACCATTCTAAATGCTGCTCGACAAATTGGTGGCGATGTTGTTCCACCTGCTATGTGCTACTACAGTAAATTAGAAGGATCTGGAGGAAAATGTAGAACCTGTCTTGTTGAAGTTGCTGCAGGTTCAACTGCAGATCCGCGTCCAATGCCGAAATTAGTCGCTTCTTGTTCTACACCAGTAATGGATGGAATGGTTGTAAAAAATAAAACAAGCGAGCGCGTTTTTGAAAACAGAGGTGGTGTAACTGAATTCCTACTTATTAATCACCCATTGGATTGTCCAGTTTGTGATCAAGCAGGTGAATGTCATTTACAAGATTTAGCTTACGAGCACGGTTCTTCTAAAAGTCGTTATGAAGAAGAAAAAAGAACTTTTGACCCAATCGACATTGGTGACAAGATAAAATTACACATGAACCGATGCATACTTTGTTATCGTTGTGTGCATGTTGCGAACCAATTGACCGAAAACCGTGTACATGGTGTTTTGAATCGTGGAGAGCATGCAGAAATCAGCACGTATATCGAGAATGCCGTTGATAATGACTTTTCTGGAAATATGATTGACGTATGTCCAGTTGGTGCTTTAACCGATAAAACATTCCGATTCAAAAGTCGCGTTTGGTTCTTAAAACCGATGGAGGCT
>JBIIKG010000153.1:0-6791 GCA_044233275.1 Crocinitomicaceae bacterium
TTTCCAGTCATCTGTTCCTCAAACGAAATGGATAATTCACTATCAAACGGATTGATAATATTCATCGCTATGCCGCTGTTTTCAAGAATTCCCATTTGAGCAGGGTCTAACAAAATTTGATCAGTAATTTGAATGGTATTGATTTCTGAAGATTTTTGCACGCAGAACAGAGTAATTGTAGTAGCATAAACTCCTCCCGCTGGACTATTCAAAACATATGGTGCATTAACAACAGCCATTACTGCTCCGGTAGTATCAACCAAAGTCCATGTTACCAATACAGTATCTTGTGTCATGTATAGGTAACTAGATACGTAAGCTGAATCAAAAGCTCCGAAATCTAAATTACACATTGCCAACCAATAGTTAGCTAATGAATCTACTACCAAAGAATCTGGATAAGTAGTGTTTACAATGATTAAAACTGTATCTGGTGTTATTGGGAATCCACCAACATAGCCATCTTGTGTCGCAGTGCAACCATTTGCATCAGTGATATAGCATGAATACATTCCTTCACACAAATTCGTTTGCGAAATAGTTGTAACAGCATTACTCCATGTGTAAGTGTATGGTGCAGTACCTCCATATACAATTGCAATTGCAGTTCCGTCGCAATTCAAAGAGTCAGTAACATCTGTTGTTGTAACAGTTGCATAAAATCCAGCACAAGGATTAGCATTACCGTTAATGACAAACGTATATGTCATCGGGTTTCCGAAAAAGTCATCATACGTTAAAATATACGTGCCAGGACAAAGGTTAGTTAAAACAAGTCCGCCAGTTTGAAGAATTGCTCCACCACCATACCAAACGGGATTGACAACTACCGAATTTGAATCAATATAAGCAGCTCCATCGCACGACGTTGGATTAGATGAATCAACAACAGTCAATATATTCTGAGAAAAAGAGCTTGATGTTAAGGTAATTGTAAACATCAATACAATAAATAGTAATAGTTTTTTCATAGTAAGTTTAATTTTAGTTTAGTCAAATACCTCATAAAAAATGAATGGTTGTCTAAGGTACAAATATAGTTTTTTAAATTAGACGTAATTCATAAGGTTAAGGTATACCAATAATCAAAGTTTTTTTAATCCCACCCTCTTTCGTGTTGAATCAACCTCTAAAACACGCACTTCAACATGTTCATGCAATGAGATAAACTGAGCGGGATCTTCCACATAAACATCTGCCAATTGCGATTTATGAATCAAGCCATTTTCTTTTATTCCAATATTTACAAATGCACCAAAGGCTGTTACATTCGTTACAATTCCTGGCAAAACCATTCCAATTCTTAAATCATCAATCGTACGAATGGTTGAATCGAACTCTAATACTTTTGCTGTTTTACGAGGGTCACGTCCTGGCTTTTTCAATTCTTTGATGATATCATCAAATGTATAGGCATCTATATGTGGGAAATCTACTTTCTTAATTTCTTTTAAAACGGCATCATTTCCGACTAGTTCATTGATGTTTACCTTTAGTTGCTTTGCCATTGCTTGAACAATTTTATAGCTTTCTGGATGCACGGATGAATTATCCAATGGATTTTCAGCGTTTCGAACTCTAAGGAAACCTGCAGCCTGCTCATAGGCTTTATCACCTAGCCGTTTTACCTTCTTTAATTCTTCCCGCGAACAAATACTGCCGTTTTCAGTTCGATACGCTACTATGTTTTCTGCTAAAGTTGGACCCAAACCAGAAACATAACTCAATAAATAGGGTGATGCTGTGTTTAAATCCACTCCTACTGCATTCACACAAGAAATAACCACATCATCCAATGCATCTTTTAACATGGTTTGATTCACTTCATGCTGATATTGACCCACACCAACTGATTTCGGATCAATCTTCACTAATTCTGCTAATGGATCCATCAAACGACGGCCAATCGAAACAGAACCTCGCACTGTAACATCATAATCTGGAAACTCTTTTCGAGCGATTGGACTAGCAGAATATATCGATGCACCGTCTTCACGAACAACATAAACTTCTAAATCTCTGTCAAAACGAATTCGCTTGATAAAACTTTCTGTTTCTCGACCTGCCGTTCCATCGCCAATCGCTATGACTTCAATTTTATAAGCCTGCACCAATTGAGCAATTTTCGCTTGGGCTGCAGAACTTTCATTTTGCGGTGGATGCGGATAAATTGTTGCATTCGTCAATAAATCGCCTGATTCATCAAGACATACAACTTTGCATCCCGTTCGAAAACCAGGATCTATTGCCAATACACGCTTCGATCCAACTGGAGGCGCTAATAACAATTGACGCAGGTTGGTTGTAAATATTTTTATCGCTTCTTTATCAGCCTTTTCTTTGGCTTCATTTAAGATTTCATTCTCTAAGGAAGGACACATTAATCGCTTGTACGATTCTTTGCAAGCTTCAGCAACAACTTCAGCACACGCATCATTTCCTTTTACAAAAAATCGCTCTAAACTTTCAATTGCCTCATCTTGATCTGGCTGGGCTTTTAATGCTATAATCCCTTCTCTTTCTGCTCGAACTAAAGCCAATAACCGATGGGATGCACATTTATAAAGTGCTTCCGAAAAATCAAAATAATCACGGTATTTCGCTCCTTCTTCTTCTTTTCCTTTTTGTAGTTTAGAAACGAGTATCGATTTTCGTTGAAATAACTGACGCATTCTTGCCCTCGCAACAGCATTTTCATTTATCCATTCTGCCATAATATCCTTTGCACCTGCAATAGCCATATCTTCATCAAGAACTTCTCCTTTTACAAATTTCTCAGCCATATATTCAGGATCACCACCACGTTGTGACATGATCATTCGTGCCAATGGCTCCAATCCCAATTTCTTTGCTTTGTCACCTTTTGTTTGACGCTTTTGTTTGTAAGGAAGGTATAAATCTTCCAGTACCGTAGAATCAAAACATGTACTAATTTTCTCTTTTAATTCTGGTGTCAACTTACCTTGTTCTTCAATTGAACCTAATATGGTTTGTTGACGAGCAATCAATTCATCATGCTTTTTAGCCAAATCACGAATTTGGGCAATTTCAACTTCATCCAAACCGCTTGTCATTTCCTTTCGATACCTAGCAATGAAAGGCACTGTTGCCCCTTCCTTTAGTAATATAAGTGTATTTGAAATTGATTTTGGTGCTAGTCCAGAATTGGATTGAATGAATTCGTTTTGCAACATTTTTTTATTTTATGAGAAGGTAAATCTCGCAAATCGAAGGACGCTTTGCAAAAAAATCTTTCAACATATTATGTTAATCTTTCCTTAAATCCTTAGCAACTTACATTTGCTTTCATTAATTTGCTTGACGAAAAAATGTGAATGATTAAATACGTCTTGATATTCAGTGCGATACTTGTCTCCAGTTTTGTGATCAAATCGATCTACCAACAGGGAAAAGCAAGCTACTACGCATCAAAATTTGAAGGAAGACGAACCTCCTCTGGAGAAATATTTAGACAAGATAGTTTAACAGCTGCACATCATAAATTGCCTTTCGGAACAATTGTACTCGTTAAAAACTTAAAAAACGACTCGGTTGTTATTGTTAAAATAAATGATCGCTTAAGTCCGCAGTCAACCAGAATAATTGATTTATCTTTACGTGCTGCAAAAAAATTAAATTTTGTGCGCGAAGGCTTAGCCAATGTTACACTTGAAAAACTAAACTAAAATGAAAAAAGTATTTTTTGCCCTTTCAACACTTGCAATCATTGTTGCATGTACCCCTAAAACAGCTGAAGTAGTTGAAGTAGTTGAAGTAGTAAAAGGAACAACTGAAGAAACAACTGAGGCAGTAGTCATGCGTAAACCAAGTGTTGAGGAGTCTGAAGGAATGACCCTTTATAATGCTCATTGTGGAAAATGTCATGAGCACAAAACCATCAGTGATTATTCTTTTGAGCGTTGGACAAAAATTGTCCCTAATATGGCTTCACAAGCAAAATTAGATGCTACTCAAGAGAGCAAAATTATGGCATATGTAAAATGGCAATTGGGCAAGTAAGATTCCATGCGGAGCAGTCGATTTCTAAAATTTATGGGTGGAACAATCTCTCTTGGTGCAATTGGTTCATAAATATCCTTTGCTATACTCATTGGGATTACGTGAAGAAAAGGATATAATTTCCTTCTTTAATGACGAACCTATGGCAGGCTCGTTCACTATGACCTCTGTAAAAATTGGCTAATCCATTTTATTAAACAACTATGTTTTCAGAATTTGTCATTTTAGATCTTTCAACTGTGCTCGCAGGTCCCTCTGTAGCAACATTTTTTGCTGAACAAGGTGCTAAAGTGATTAAAATTGAAAATACCAATGTTCCCGATGTCACTCGATCGTGGAAACTTCCAAGTGAAAATCAAGATTCTGCTATTTCAGCTTATTTCTCTTCCATCAACTATAAAAAGGAATACGTTCAACTAAATTTAAAAGATACCAACGATCACAATGAATTCTTAAAATTAGTGGCTACAGCTGATATGGTCATCTCTAATTTCAAATTGGGCGACGAAGAAAAATTTGGGATTCAGGATGAAATACTTCGAAAAATTAATCCAAACTTGATCTTCGGAAAAATCAGTGGATTCGGTGATGATAGTGACCGAGTCGCTTACGACCTTATTCTTCAAGCTGAAACTGGCTTTATGTCAATGAATGGAACCCCAGAAAGCGGTCCAGTTAAAATGCCGGTAGCTTTGATTGATGTTCTTGCTGCTCATCATTTAAAGGAAGCTTTACTGCTGGCAATTTTAAAACTCAAAACGACTGGAATTGCAAAAACGGTAACTGTTTCTTTGTACGATGCTGCAATTTGTAGTTTGGTTAATCAAGCTTCCAACTACTTAATGGAAAATCACATTCCACAACGAATTGGCAGTTTACATCCTAACATAGCGCCATATGGTGAGATATTCAAAACAAAAAATGGTGATTTAATAACGTTTGCAATTGGCAGCGATGTGCATTTCAAAAAGCTATGTTCCTTTTTAAATTTGACTGATTTATTAGAACAGTCTGATTTTGAACACAACAGTTTGCGCGTTAAAAACCGTGAACAACTTCAAGCACTGCTTCAAGAAAAAATACAGCACTTCACTTCCAATGAAATTCTTTCAGTTATGGCTTCTGAAAATGTTCCTTGCGGAAAAATAAATAGTTTAAACGAAGTTTTTGAATCTAAAGGAGCAAAAACGCTTATTCGTGAGGAAGTTATTGATGGAAAAATTACCAAGCGTGTCACTTCAATCGCCTTTAAATGGAAATAATCATACGCACACCTTCAACTGAAAATGAATGGGTAGCATATTATGACTTGCGCTATAGAATTCTTCGCGAACCTTTATATCAGCCTTTAGGTAGTGAGCGAAATGAAGGTGACTTAACAGGATCTCACTTTGCACTCTATGAAAATGAAGTTTTGAAAGCAATTGCGCGCTTGGATCAACACGACGATACTACATTTCAAGTGCGTTTTGTTGCTGTCGAAGCAACATCGCAAGGTTCTGGATATGGACGAAAAATCATGGAAGCAACGGAGTTAAAAGCCAAAGAACTGCAAGGCGATAAAATGATTTTGCATGCACGAGATTATGCAGTAGACTTTTATCTCAAACAAAATTATACATTAATCGAGCCATCTTATAAATTGTTTGATGTACTTCAACATTATTTAATGGAGAAGATGCTCTAACTATATGTACTTTTGAAAAATCAGAACAAATATTAAGTATCACAACTTTTAACCAAAAATGGAAATTTTTATCATAATCATTTTAGTCTTATTGAATGGCGTTTTTTCAATGTCGGAAATGTCACTTGTTTCATCCAGAAAGTTTAAACTCGAAAATGCTAAAAAAAAAGGAAGTAAGGGAGCGCAAACGGCACTTGATCTTTCGGAAAATCCCACAAAATTTCTTTCAACTGTTCAAATTGGGATCACGCTTATAGGAATTTTATTGGGGGTATACTCTGGTGAAAATCTGACAACGAATGTCGAAAATTCATTAAAACAAATAGATTCAATTGCACCATACGCGCACAATATTGCTGTTGGAGTGATTGTTATTTTTGTCACTTATGTGTCCATCGTTCTTGGGGAATTATTACCTAAGCGAATCGCAATGACTTTTCCGGAGCCAATTGCTATTGTACTCTCTAAACCAATGCAGATATTATCTATTATTACTTCTCCATTTGTCTGGCTTTTAACTTCTACCAATAATTTTCTTTTGAAACTTATGGGGATTAAAAAAACTGCCGAAAGCAAAGTCTCCGAAGAAGAAATCAAATCGATTATAAAAGAAAGTGCTGACGGAGGCGAAATACAGGATATCGAACAAAACATTGTGGAGCGGGTTTTTGAACTTGGTGACCGAAAAGTGAATACGCTCTTCACACACAGAAGTGAACTGGTGTTTTTCAATACTGATGACACATGGGAAGAAATTAAAGGTAAAATCAATCAAGAAAAACATTCAGCCTACCCAGTGTGTAAAAACAACAATTTAGATGAAATAGTTGGACTTGTTTTGTTGAAAGATCTTTTCACACCAACGACTGATGATAATTTTGAAATTACAGCTTTCGCTAAAACTCCAATATTTATAAATGAGTCCACTTATGCATATAAACTGCTTGAAATTTTCAAAAAGGAAGGAATGCATTATGGAATTGTGGTAGATGAATACGGGACCACCATGGGAATTGTAACAATGGATGATGTCGTTGATGAGTTGGTTGGTGATGTAACAGAAAACGATCAAAGTGAATATCAA
>JBIIKG010000154.1:0-6790 GCA_044233275.1 Crocinitomicaceae bacterium
AGCAATTATTATTCAAGGGGGCGGATTCAGAACTGGATTCAGTGCTGGAGTATTGGATGCCTTTTTAGAAAGAAACTACAATCCATTTGAAATTTATGCAGGCGTTTCTGGAGGGGCTATTGCAGCTTCATATTTTATTTCAGAACAAAAGAATGGCTGTATCGAAGCCATGACGCACCTCACAGACAATAATCGCTTCATTAATTACCGCAATTTAATCAGTTCGAAACCTGTAATGGATGTCGATTTCTTCCGTGAAATTGCTGCGGAATTGGTTCCATTGGATATTCAAAAAGCGCTGCTAAATCTTGAAGGCAAGAAAATGGGAATCGTTATGACCAATGCAAGAAATGGGAATTCACATTATTTACAACCTGATGAAAAAACATGGGTCGATGCATTGATCGCTTCTAGTGCAATGCCAATGGTTACAAAAGGTTCACAGCATTTAGATGGAGACGATTATATGGATGGTGCTTGGAGCGATTCTCTACCGATAAAATGGGTGCTTGAACAAGGAGCAACGGACATTACGATCATTCGAACGAATGCAGCGGATGAAAAAATAGAGCAATCGTGGCTCGACTATTTTGGCCAATTGTACAATTGGCGAAATCAGCAAATTCGACGCATTTTTCAAACCAATCATATTAAATTCAATGAATCGCTCGAATTTATCCTAAATCCACCAGAACATATAAAGGTCAATCAAATTGCACCTGATAAAAAATTACATGCAGATCAACATACAAATTCATCGCAATTGATAAAGAAAGATCATGCTTTTGGCTATGAAAAAGGTCTGGCTTATTTGGAAAGCTTGTAGTTAGAAACTGCTTATTTTAACAGATTCATTTCACCAAGGATTTTGTTAGTGATTTCAAGGCGTTTCTTTGCAAATCCTGGATCATCAAAGTCAGTTGTTTGAATACAAGTAGCGAAATAGTAGGTGTTATTTTCCTTTTCGATATAGCCTATATACCAGCCCACCATTTGATTTTCATCTTCACCCCAACCCGTTTTTGTTCGAAGAACATAATCCAATGTATCTTTTGAAATCATAATTTTTTTCGTGATATCCATTGAACACTGTGAAAAAGGCAATTGATTATTTTTAAGTTTCCCTAAGAAATCAAGTTGCTTTTCTGGAGTAATACGCAAGCCACCTGTTAGCCAAAAACGGTCGATTCCGCCTGTAGTATCGGCGTTACCATAGTTGCATTTATTCAACCAAAATTTCATTTTATCACCACCTACCCTTCTAGCCAATTCTTGGTAATACCAAACCGTAGAATTTTTAAATGCTGATTTCAAATCATGGTCTTTATTCCAAACTGGTAAATTTCGCTCAACCTTATCCCAAGGAATGACAAAGTCTTGATCTCTTATCACCCCAGTTTCCAAGCCAATAAGTGAATTGCATATTTTAAAGGTTGAAGCTGGAGTAAACTCCGTTTTAAATTGATCTTGATTAACGAAAGTAAAAAGATCGTTGTTTTCATCATACATTACAAATGAACCTGTGACTTCATTCTGGTTAAACAACTCTTCGAAATCGTTTCGAACAACATCTAATTTGATTTTTAACTCACTTTTCTTTTTCTCATTTGAACAAGAAAGTAGCGTCGAGCCAGCCGTCAATAATATGACTGAAAAACAAAAACACCTCATCTTTTAGTTAATGACAAGTTTTCCGGTTGCAAGTTGTTGTTGGTTTTCTGAAATTCGATAAAAGTAAACTCCTTCACCTTTATTCCCTTTCTGAATTTTTACGGTTGAACCTATGAATTCTATCTGTTCGATTAACTTTCCTTGAAGGTTATAAATACCAACTTCTCCGTGAACAGATTCTCCTAGAGTGATTTCAGTTTCAATCGAAAAAGGGTTTGGAGCAACCGAATGAGCTATTTCATCACTCATTTCAAACAAACTTGCATTGAAATTACAAGAGGCTGATTCATTCAAAACTGGGAAATAAGTCGTATCAATTAAACTATAACAATTCAATTGATGATAACCCGAGAGAAAATTTGGAAAAATAGATTCAACTAATCCACCAGTACTTCCTGCTCCTTCGTATAATGCATCATTTTGGTAATTTGTTCCGTTCAAGAGTAAACTGAATTTCTTCAAAAAACCATTTGGTGTTTCAACACTATCAATGGCACTGACAGTAAACACACCGCTTGTATTAGAAGTGTTGTAAGTATATGTTTCTGGTAAGGTATCTCCAATTTCCAAATCAAAATCATACAATAAATATTCAGTTTGCTCATCTAATAAGTAAACGAACATTTGTTTGTCCAATGATCTGAGTAAAAATGAAGGATTGGTGCTGTTGTAATAAGCAATATTAATGGGTAAACAAGATGCATTTATTTGATTGGTAATTCCTTTTTTGAAGACTTTTTTGTAAGTAAAAGCACCAATTACAGAATCACCATTGATATAATAATTGTAAACATCATCTGTTCCAGTACAATCCCACCCTGAATACGCGTGCATTTCTGCCTCCCAAATTGGATTGTTATTCAAATAGGTATTCACTTGTGAAAATCCCATATTCGAAAAAAACAGCATCATCAGAATGCAATTTAATCGTTTCATTGGGATATGTTTTAGAATCATAAATCAAAGATACGCGCTTTTAAGCTAACAATTTTTAAAAAATATTACAAATAAAAATTGTGCTCTATAAAAGGTAAACAAAGGGATTTACACTATTCAATGTGTATTCAAAGTGTTAAAAAAATAAAATTATAGTACTATGTATTGCATAATACATTCTTTTACATATATCTTTGTATAAAATTATTAACAATGAGTTTAGAGAATACACAAGCCCAAATGCGAAAAGGTATACTGGAATACTGTATTCTTTCCATTCTAGATAAAGGTGAAGCATATCCATCGGAAATATTGGAAACATTAAAGGATGCCAAATTAATTGTTGTTGAAGGTACTCTTTATCCCCTATTAACTCGCTTAAAAAATATGGAGCTACTCTCTTATCGTTGGGAAGAATCACCCTCTGGTCCGCCCAGAAAATACTACTCATTGACCAATATGGGTAAAACATTCCTAACTGAATTGAATACTACTTGGTCAGAATTAACCACAGCAGTGAACCAAATAACTAACAAGAAATAAGATGAAAAAGACCATTTCAGTAAACATAAAAGGAATGAACTTCTTGATTGAAGAAGATGCGTTTGAACTCTTGCAGAATTACATTAATAAACTGACTACTGTTCTACAAAACGAAAAAGGTGGAAAGGAAATTATTGAAGATGTAGAACTTAGAATAGCAGAATTATGTGGACTTCAACTAAACGAACGTAAGCAAGTAATTGAAAAAGAAGATATCGAAACGATTCTTTCAACCTTAGGTGATCCAGATTTATACATTGATGAAAGTGAGAAAGAAACGTCGTCGCAAGCAAACAATTCAAACGCTTCGAATCAAGCAACAGATAAGCGTTTATTTAGAGATGTAGATAATGCAACAATAGCTGGTATTTGCGCAGGAATTGCTAATTACCTGCACATTGATGTGGTGATTATCCGTATCATTTTCGTTCTGTTCTTTCTTTTTGGTGGATTTGGATTTCCATTGTACATAATTCTATGGATTGTCATTCCAAAAGCAAACAACACAATCGACCGTTTGCGTATGCGTGGCAAAGCGATAACAGTTGACACGGTTCGTGAGGAAGTTGAATCAGCTGCAGAACGCATCAACAAAGAATCAAAAAACTTTGCCAATCGAATGAGAAACGATGGGGCTTACAACGAACGCTTTTCAAGAATCGGTCGAATTATTACAAGTATAATTGGATCAGGAATCATTGCATTTGGACTGTTCCTTCTTGTTATGTTCTTGATATTTGGTGTGGGTGGATTTCAATTTATTCCCGTTCAAAGTGATTATGGTTTCCTTTCTTTTTCTGAACTAGGTGAATTGGTGATGGAAACGCAATCTGATTATCAATGGGCATGGATTGGTGGCGTTGTAATGATAGGTTCCATTATCCTTTTCATCTTACTTGTAGGCACAAAAATGGTGTTTAGAATTCGAAATACTTGGTCGAAAATAAGTCTTGGTTTCTTGTTCTTCTCTGGAATTTTCGGTTTCATTGTTTGTCTTTTCATTGGTTTAAAAACTGGAAAAGAAATGGCAATTGAAGGAGAAATTGAACAAGAAATTGGTTCCGTTTATACTGAACAACTGACCATTGAAACAAATAGCCCTAAAATCAGCACCGCATCGACTTACGAAGTAAAAAGTAAAGGTCGCTGGGGAATGATGAGTATCGAAAATGATCGTATCGTTGAATCTGGCATTCACATTGAATACCGTCAATCGAAAGATTCATTGTATCATGTTTATCAGAACTTAAGCGCCCATTGTCAATCGCACAGAAAAGCAGTAAACAAAGCGCAAAACATCAAACACAATGCGGGAATTACTGGTTCAAGATTAACATTAGATTCTCATTACAGTTTCCCGAAGTCAGACAAATTACGTGATCAAGATGTATACATCATAGTTGAATTCCCTACTGGAAAATCAGTAAAATGGAATAATAAGGTTATCTATCCAGGTTCAGAAATGGACGATAATGGAAACTATGAAATTGATGACAACGGATACATCAATTCAAAAGGTGAATACGAACATTGGGATTGATAATCTTTTCAAACAGAAAAAGCGAATGTTTATCATTCGCTTTTTTTTGTGGATTAGGGATTTTAGATCTAATAATAACGGTTTCGGGCTATACTTTCGTGCCGATCTCTCGAATATAATACTTTTCGGCATGAAGTATAGGCGATGTTATGTGTTCTTCCTACTCACGAGGCTTAGTTTTTAGTATCGAGCTTGAATTTATTGTTCAACTTTAAAAAAAACTATTTGCTAATTGCCTGCGTCACTATATTATCAACCCTTTCTCTATGATCAACCCATGCAATAATTCGATCATTCCCTAATACCTTTTCCATGTTTGAAACCATCGCGCCATTAATAAGTACCACGAGCTTAGATTTGATCCATTCCTCTCCGCCGGAATAAAGCTCACCATCTACTATTTGTATTTGTCCGTTTTCAGTCAGCCGAACATTTCGGGCATGAACATCATCTAGATATAACCCACATTGCTCCAAATCCTCATTTAGTTTTTTGAATTGCTCAACAATATCTTCAGGGCAATTTTCAACCGTCAATTCTTTGGAGACGAATGTCTGCTCATACCGGAGACCTGTGAAGTTAACATTAGACGTCGTTGGTAAGGCGTCAATTGTATGCTCAAATCTCATCCTTCTCTTTAGACCTATCATTTGATAAAGCAACATATAATTGTGTAGAAACCATAGAATTAGTGGATTCCATTTCCCACATATTTTCTCCTTGCCTATAACCAAAGCCTTATGCTTTCGATAATCGTTATGACCCCAACCGCAAAAGTATAACTGTTTTACAACCAAATTCTTGTCACTTTTTTTCATGTAGACTGAGCACCATGCACCTTCGGCTATTTTATCGCCAATGTTCAAATCGGATGTTGGCTCTTTTTTTCTTCTCGGTATTGGGATATTGAGAAACAAAGCAAATAAAATAAATGAAGCAATAAAAGATCCAGTTATCGTTGCCCACGTTGGCAAATAAAGCGAGAGTGGGAGGAAGGTAATTAGAAAAAAGACGAATAATAATCCCAATGTGAATACTAGGATTCCAACAAATAAGGGGATAGTTCCCATCCATGCTTGTTTAGATTTTTTCATAAGTTAGTTTGATTTTTTAAGTTTTGAATAACTTCTTTCGGATTTCTAATTCCATCCATTCGGTAGAATCCGGAGAATATCGCATCATGCCGTTTATGGAATAAAACAGTTGAAAGAAGGCGTTTCTTAGGATTGTTCGATTCAACAATTGGAACCAAAATACATCCAAAGTTGAGGAGCTTGCCTCTGGAATGCTGTCGGAGTTCAAAGGACCTAGCATTATCTAATTCAAATGATTTCGAACGAATCAATTGAATAATTAGGCGAGATCCAGCAATGAAATAGTTTGTCCTGGAGATACGAATGCTTCCAAGTGTAATGAACATTAGTTGATAAAACAACAACACTTCCAATAAATGAGAAGAAAATCCATGACGATATACCACCCAATTTAAAGGTATTAATCCTAAAATAAAAAGTGTTTGAAAACCGGATTCAGGAGAAAAATCGAGCCAATAGTATAGACGGGCAAAGCAAACCATGAATAAAGTCAATACGAAAAGTGCGTTCGACGGGAGGAAATAATGAATCATTAAATTAAATCCAACTAATTCAAAAGCTAGCCAAACATAACTAAAAAGATAGCTTTGACTTGGACGAAGTGTTACTTGTTGAGATATACTCATTTTTGATACCCCCATTCTTTAAACGCGAAATCCCAGCGCTTTTTAATTTGTTCTTTTATTGTTGCATCCAACTGAACTTTTGGATTCACTTTATATGCCTTTAAGGTATTTAAATACACTCTTAGCTTAGGTTTTGCGCGTTGAAATTCGCCTAAAGAAAGTTGATTATAAATTCTTTCTAATTCATCAATTGGATGGTCAATTAGTTCATCGTAGCCAACTTCTATTAAATTGTTGGCGGGAATGAAATTTCGGTTTTCTATATATTTTGACATCATTTTTTCATAACAATGTAACACCAATTCATTTAATTCTTCCTCACTAAACTCTTGCAAAAATTGTGTTTTCACGGCTCTTTCATAAAGAGTAATTGTTGACCT
>JBIIKG010000155.1:0-6713 GCA_044233275.1 Crocinitomicaceae bacterium
ATTAACACCTTGCGTGCTTTAGAAGAAGGAATTCAAAATTTTGCCGGCTGCGCGGTTGTTATTAGTCACGACCGTTGGTTCTTGGATAGAATTTGTACGCATATCTTAGCATTTGAAGGAGATTCTAAAGTTTATTGGTTCGAAGGTTCTTATACAGAATATGAAGAGAACAAGAAGAAGCGTTTAGGTGATGCCGGACCGAAGAGAATTAAGTACAGAAAACTCGTTAAATGAATTATGAATTAAGGTTCCTGAGCTTGGCGAAGGTTAAATTACAAATCCTGAATCCCGAATTATCAGCATGGATCCATTACACGGAATAACATTGGAACGAATGATCAAGGAATTGGTCGAAGAAATAGGATGGGAGCACATGGGAACATTGCTGCCTATTAATTGTTTTTTAAGTGATCCAAGTGTTAAAAGCAGTTTAACTTTTTTGCGTAAAACCCCATGGGCACGAGCGAAATTGGAAAAAATGTACATGGAACGAATTGTTGATTTCAAGAAATAAAATAGTGTAAATTACAAATCCCTAATAAAGTTAGAATGAGTGTTAGAAATCTAGAGCCTAAAGCATTGTGGAATCATTTTGCTGACTTAAATGCAGTGCCACGTCCTTCTAAAAAAGAAGAGCGTGTAATTCAATTTATGTTGGATTTTGGCAAATCATTGGGATTGGATACAAAAACGGATGCCATTCAAAATGTGATTATCAAAAAACCTGCTACTGCTGGTATGGAAAATCGCACAACCCTGATCTTGCAGTCACATCTGGATATGGTTCACCAAAAAAACGGTTCAACCGTATTTGATTTCGATCAACAAGGAATTGAAATGTTGGTAGACGGGGATTGGGTTCGCGCAAACGGAACGACGCTTGGTGCTGATAATGGAATTGGTGTAGCTGCTATCATGGCACTTTTAGCATCTACAGATATTACGCATCCTGCTTTAGAAGCAATGTTTACGATTGATGAGGAGACGGGAATGACTGGAGCGAAGGAGCTGGATGGTTCTAATTTCGAAGGGAAAATTTTGTTGAACTTAGATACAGAAGACGACGATGAATTGTCAATTGGATGTGCCGGAGGGATCGACACAAACACTTCATATAAATACACACAAGAATCAGTAAAAGAAGGATTTAAGTCCTATTCAATAATGATTAAAGGATTGTTGGGTGGACATTCAGGAATGGACATAGATAAGGGAAGAGGAAATGCGAATAAAATGTTGACTCGACTTATTTATCATTTAAATTCTTTGGCAGATATTCAACTTGTTTCATTTGATGGAGGAAGTTTGCGTAATGCGATACCACGCGAGGCGACTGTTGTTTTGGCAGTGGAAAAAGAGGATGTCCAACTGTTTTTTACTGAAATAGAAAAATTTACGACGGTACTGAAATCTGAATACAATACGATTGAACCGAATTTTATAATTGACGTAAATGTGGTTGAATCTGCATCTTTAGCAGTTGCACGAATTGAGTTCATTAAGATAATTAACACGTTGTATTCGGTTCATAATGGTGTTTTTAGAATGAGTCCAGATATCAAGGATTTGGTTGAAGCATCTTCGAGTTTAGCGCGTGTTATTATTAAGGATGGTGAATTTATCACACAGTCGTTACAACGCAGTAGTGTTGAGACATCAAAAGATGATGTCGCAAATACAATTAGAGCTGCTTTTGAGAATATGGGTGCATCAGTTGTTCAAAGTGGAGATTATCCAGGGTGGCAACCAAATCCAAATTCAGCCATCTTGAACTTAATGAGTGATTTATACCGTGAGATGTATAAAGAAGAACCAAAAGTTAAAGCTTGTCACGCTGGATTAGAATGTGGAATCCTTGGAAAACATTTGCCAGGAGTAGATATGATTTCATTTGGTCCAAATATTCGTGCAGCTCATTCTCCTGACGAAAAAGTACAAATTTCTTCTGTTCAAAAATTCTGGGGATACTTATTGGAAACTATTCAACGCACTCCCGTGCACTCTTAATTTTTTCTTTTGAATCCAGCAAATAATAGGGAAGAGCTAATTAAGTTAGCGAATACACGTATGCCATTTGGTAAATTCAAAGGCTCGTATCTCATTCATTTACCTGAACCGTATTTAGTATGGATGAAGGGACAAGGATTTCCTGCTGGTAAATTTGGTGATCAGCTTAAATTAATTCTAGAAATTAAAGTCAATGGCTTAGAAGATTTGATTTATCCTTTAATTCGGAAGTAGCGCCTTCTTTATTTGAACGCTTGGCTATTTGAGAATTTGAATGCTCTGCTATTTGATGATTTGAGCGCTTTGCTATTTGAGAATTTGAACGCTTTGCCATTTGAATATTCAAATATTCGAATCCTCAAATTATCAAATTATTCAAATCCTCGAACAATTTAGAATCAAATTTCCTTACTAATATGTAAATTATAAATATCAATGTAACAGTTTGTTATATAAATAGTTAATTTGAGTTATGTCGAACTTAAATTCTAATTTTTGTTTACAATTTTCACTTTTTTTGTGTGTTTTGAAACCTTTGAGATATGATGGCGTAAAGTAGCCTTGTATTGACAAAACGAAATATGAACTTAACACGGGAAATAATGGTAAATAATTCAGTTAAATTGGCTCAGTTTAAATTAGCTCAACATAGAGTGCAAGGGACAAGAAGTAAATTAAATATTTTTGAAGTGGCTCAGTTATTGGATGCTATCCGCACGGCAGAGCAAATGAAATCTGCACCAAGCAATTCAATTTTCCATTCAATTAGCATGAACTAAGATTACCAATCATATAAATGGGAGAGGAGCTTTCGGGCTCCTTTTTCTATGTTTATAGTTTTTGCCTATTGTCATTTGTAAATTAAATAGGTACATTTGTAGAAATATAATAATTTACAAATGTTAATTCAAGAACGACTTCTTCTCGTGTTGAAAATGCACTCTCTCACTCCATCTGCATTTGCGGATAAAATTGGTGTTCAACGTTCAAATGTTAGTCACGTATTATCTGGTAGAAACAAGCCAAGTCTCGATTTCCTTGAGAAAATCCTTATTCATTTCCCTCGCGTAAACGCACATTGGTTGATAACCGGTGCAATTGTTGAAGGGAAGCAAGATTTGACAGCTGCACAACTAATCGAAAATGAAGATGAATTGAATAGAAGCGCGCTGAAAACAGAAAAAGATAAGATTGATCTAAATCAACAGAAGACAATAGAACGCATTGTAATCTTTTACACAGACGCAACATTCAAAGAATACTCAACTAAGAGCTAATAACGCCGGATCCAATCAATTCATCATTAATATACCACGCTGCAAACTGACCTGGAGTGATTCCCCGTTGCTTCTCTTTAAATAGCATATAAAGCTCATCGTTCTTCATAACAATTGTAGCTTCTTTTAATTGTTGACGATAACGAATGCGGGCCATACAACTTAAGTTTTCTCCATTATTAATTTTATACTTTATATTCATCCAGTTAATTTCTTTTGAATCAATACGTAAAGCATGTTTATTCAATCCAGGATGAACTTCTGTTTGTCCGCTATAAACTGTATTTGTAGCGATATCCGTCCCAATAACAAATGAAGGTTCCGGTCGACCTCCAATGTGCAAACCTTTGCGCTGACCAATTGTGTAATAATGCGCACCTTGGTGATCTGTTACTACTTCGCCGAAATGAGGCTCGTAAACGAAGGGAGTTGATAATAATTCAACGTTTTCAATTGTTGGTTCTATTGAATTATATTCCTCAAACTGCTTGAGATTACTTGGAATTTCTACAACCTTACCGTGAATTGGCTTTAATTGCTGTTGTAGAAACATAGGTAAGCTGATTTTTCCGACAAAACAAAGTCCCTGAGAGTCTTTCTTTTCAGCTGTTACTAATCCCATTTCACGAGCGATATCGCGAACTTGAGTTTTTAATAATTCACCAATTGGGAAGAGCGCCTTACTAAGTTGATCTTGACTTAGTTGGCAAAGGAAATAAGATTGATCTTTACTTGGGTCTTTTCCTGCGAGAAGACCTACTGTTCCGTCTTCATGGTCGATTCGTCGACAATAATGTCCTGTAGCAACATAATCAGCTCCCAATTCCATTGCGGCCTTTAGGAATACATCAAACTTAATTTCTCGATTGCAAAGCACATCTGGATTAGGTGTTCGTCCGGAGGCGTACTCATTAAACATATAGTCAACAATGCGTTCTTTATATTCGGCGCTTAGATCTATTACTTGAAACGGAATGCAAAGTTGTTGAGCGATGAGTAAGGCGTCGTTTGAATCGTCGATCCACGGACATTCGTCAGATAATGTAACACTTTCGTCATGCCAGTTACGCATAAACATACCGATCACTTCATATCCTTGTTGGATAAGTAAATGTGCTGCTACACTTGAATCAACTCCGCCTGACAATCCTACAACTACTCGTTTCATGTTACAAAATTACTTAATTTAAAAGTTTGACAGAGTTGCGAAGTGATATTTTCACAGTTTACAAATGTGTATTTACAAATGTATACCAATAATGTATAGTTGTATACTATTTATTCGAAGGATTTGAAAATTTGAAGATTTGAACATTCGACTAGTTGAATAGCACGTTTTAATTATCAAATAGCGAAGCGTTCAAATCTTCAAATAGCGCAGCGTTCAAATTATCATCGGTAGTTTAACACTTAATAACAATCCATTAACTAAATCCTTGAAAACTTTTTTGTTAATTTGAATTCCGATGATAAAAATATTCCCTCTACTCTTCCTGTTGCTATCAGGATTGACTTTTGGTCAGAAGTGTGACAATGTCTTGTTTACTGGAAAAGTAATAGACACTTTGCGACCACAAAGTTTTTATAATCTAATGGTGATTAATCGCACAACTGGTCGTGGTGTTTTTGGTCAGCCAAATGGTTCGTTTTCTGTCTATGTAAAAGAAGGCGATTCAATCTCGGTTTCTGTGAAGGATTATCCTGTTACTAATTTTATAGTAAAGGCTGATGAAAATTGTCAGTTCAAAAAACGGATTTACATCGAAGGAAAACCTCAAGAGGTTGCTGAAGTTGTAGTAAAACCTCTTAAAACTTTGAATCAAATCAAAGAAGAGCGCGAGGATTTGGCTATGCGTGAAACGAGAATGGTTAGTGGAATTGAAGTAATGCAGAGTCCAATAACGGCCTTATACCAAGCCTTCTCGAAAGTAGAGAAAAACAAACGATGGATTGCAGAACAGCAGTATAAAGACGACAAGCGTCAAGTTGTGAGAGAGTTGCTGCGATTGTATGTGGCGTATGATGTAATAAGTTTGACAGAAGTAGAATTCGATGAATTTATTGATTTCTTAAATATCAATGAAGATTTCTTGAAGACCGCCACTGAGATGGAGTTGATTACATTTATTCAAGATAAGTTTGATCATTTTAAATTAATGAAGCGCTAATTATGGCTAAAACTTACGTTTCAGATCAAGAGTTCAAGAATGAAAATTTTACTATTGATTTCCTCATAAACGGAGAATATGACAATTGCCATTTCTTGAATTGTAATTTTGCTTCTAGTGATCTTTCTGAAA
Source organism: Crocinitomicaceae bacterium (assembly GCA_044233275.1). Classification (GTDB taxonomy): domain Bacteria; phylum Bacteroidota; class Bacteroidia; order Flavobacteriales_D; family Crocinitomicaceae; genus M0103. The sequence goes on from JBIIKG010000155.1 coordinate 5,585, forward strand.
TAGTATTTGTGGACTGTAGCTTTGAGAATTGTGATTTAAGTAATGCTAAACTTCGTAACACCTCTTTCCAAAATGCAGAATTTGAAGAATGTAAACTGTTAGGTCTTCGATTTGAAGAAAGTAATCCTTTTTTGTTTGCCATTAAATGTAATTCATCAGTCTTGAATTTCTCCTCGTTCTTTAAAATGTCACTTAAAAATACGGCACTTTCGAATTGTCAGTTGCAAGATGTGGATTTCACTGAAGCTGAATGTTCTCTATGTAATTTTGAGGGAAGTGATTGTTTGTCTGCAAACTTCTTTCAAACGAATTTACAAGGAGCAGATTTCAGGTCTGCTATTAACTTTAGTATAGATCCTACTCAGAATAGCGTTAAAAAGGCAAAATTCTCACGAGATAATTTACATGGCCTTTTGCATTCGTTTTCGCTGGAAATTGAATAATTGCCATCCGCTACTTCGTGAAAAACAAAAAAAAATTTTACCACTGAGAACAGAATAGCACAGACTTCATAGGCTATAATAATGTTGTGTTTGAATTATGAAATATAGAATTCATTTGTAAATTCACATAACGAATAAAGTATAAAAGCGCTTAAAAGAATCAGGAATAAGAAACTTAATTTTGTAGATTTTGATTTACTTAATTAATTATATTAAAGTTTTAAATTGTTTAAAATCAACTGAATATTTATTGTCATATAAATGAGTAATTCAATTAATATTGAACCGTATAATAGCAAACATAAAACTGCTTGTTTAGTAGCATTCGAAAGCAATGTACCAATATTTTTTACTGAAGAAGAACTAGGTCAATTTGCCTATTTTCTAGATCATTTTGAAGCTAATGTATATCCTAATTCAAATCAAAGGAGGACTTATTTCTATGTAATATTGGATCACGGCGAGTTAATCGGTTGTGGTGGATATGGTGATAAAGATGGTAATCAGCGAATCTCCTTAGCCTGGGGCTTAATTCACTCCGATTTCCATCGTAAATCTTTTGGTTCGACGCTGTTGAAATTTCGATTAGAAGCTATTCAAAAATATTTTCCTGATACTGCAGTCTATTTAGATACAACACATCATTCATCGCCTTTTTATGAAAAATTTGGTTTTCAATTAACTAA
>JBIIKG010000156.1:0-6698 GCA_044233275.1 Crocinitomicaceae bacterium
ATTTCGTTTAATTCGGATCCTTAAAATTAGGATTGTTTATAAAATTGTGATCTGTCAAAGTTTCTAAAAATTTCTTTAAGATCGTTTTTCCTTCTGTATCTAATTGCACTCCCCCTTGAAAGGCAAATTCAATCAATGGATCAATCGTTGATGATTGATTAATACCGGATGAATAATGTTCAATCACTTGATCCAACGTGGCAAATCGACCATCATGCATATAAGGTGCAGTCAATGCAATGTTACGTAAAGTTGGAACCTTAAATTTACCCATATCATTCGGATTACCAGTGATTCCCCCTCGTCCATTATCTGAAAAAGCAGCATCTAATCCATTGTTGCTGAATTTTTGCACTTGCATCAAGGGACCATTATGACAATGGAAACAATCTGCACCACTCAAACTTTTGAATAAATCATAGCCACCCCATTCTTCAATCGAGATAGTAGAAAAAACAGCTTGATCAGTTGCTGAGAGTGTGTATCCGTTTTCGTATTTATACATCACATCATACTTAGATGTTCCTGAAATCAATGTTCTTAAGAATTGTGCGATAGATTTTGCCACTTTAGTTGAATCAATTCCTTCTTCCCCAAAGGCCTTGTAAAATAAATTACGGTAATTCACATCACTCGATATTTTTGCTACCGCATCTTTCCATGATTGATGCATCTCAATTGGATTTGGTATAGGTTCCAAAATTTGCGTTTCCAAGGTGGCAGCGCGCCCATCCCAAAAAAAGAATTTCTGCCAGCCAAGATTAATCAGTGCCATTGAATTACGATTGCCTTGAATCCCATCTATTCCTGTCGAATATTGATTTGGATCAGAAAACGCACTTTCAATTGAATGACAAGATGCGCACGATTGGGTGTTGTCACCACTTAATCTTTCTTCATAAAACAGTAAGCGACCCAAATGAACACCTTCCACAGTCATTGGATTATCTGCAGGAATTTTCATTTCAGGGAAATGAGAAGGAATTTCTAATTCGTATGGCGTAGGTGTATAACCAACCCTGTCTTTTTTACAAGAAAGGGCAAATACCAAAATTCCAAAAATGATTAGTAAATACTTCATGAATCAAAAACTATTTGAGAAGTTAATACAAACTGATAGCATCTTTAAAATGCTGAATGACTTTTAAGCTAATCACTTCTTGACCTGGTCCAGTATGTGAAGTGTACTCTGTTTTTAAGTCAATGGTTTCAGTTCCATTATTCAAAAACTTTTGCATATCCAATTTCAATGCTCTTGTATAAATTCCATTACCCGCTGCATTCCATGTGATCGAATTGAGTTGTAAATTTTGCAGGTAAGCATCACCACCAATGTGAAACACAACTGTGTGGTCGAAATTATCAATACCATTCTGAATAGTATCAACTTTTGCTTCTACTTTCATAAAAATGTAGCCTGGATTCCATCCCCAATGCATGTCATTTGCTATCGTAATATACAGCGGGTCTGATGAAGAAAATGATGTTGGATCAGCGTGATTCTTTGATGCAGCAACCCCTAAAGATGCTGTTAAATCTGCGTAATCAGATGGTTTTCCTGGCTTTGTAAATAAAACCGTGCTGTTTGCTCGATAGTCGAAAAGTGCTGATGAACACAAAGTGGAAGACCCATTTGCCACATCTGTAATATAACATTTCAAATCCGTGAATTGCACCAAATATCCCTCATCCGTAGTATATGTTTGATCTAAAACCAAATCAGTTGATCCAAATGTTGGCTGCATTGTCATTTTTAATTGATCGGCAACAGGAGCGGGCGGGTCAATAACTTCATCTTTGCATGATGCTAAAAATAGAAGGGCCAAAAAGTAAAATATTGTTTTTTTCATACTAACAGTTCTAAACAAATTTAGATAAAACGAATAGATTTTGCTACTTTTAATCATATTATTTATTAGCTAACTAAATAGCCACAACACATATTCATGCTTGAGCAATTAACCGATCCTAAACCATTCAAAATTCTAAATGCCTCAGCCGGCAGCGGAAAGACGTATAATCTTGTAAAAGAGTACATCAAACTGCTCATTTTAGATGAACACCATTCTACTCGATTTGCTCAAATTATTGCTATGACGTTTACCAACATGGCTTCGTTGGAAATGAAAAATAGAATTATTGAAGGACTAGACGAATTGAGTTTCCCTGACGCTCACGGTCATTCTTCAGCTAGCTATGCAAATCAAATTGGGGAAGAAGTAGGAATTGATGGCAAAGAGGTGCACAAACGAGCGCTCAAAGTTTTACAAGAATTGCTTCACCGCTACGAAGATTTTCATGTTTTAACAATTGATAAATTCAATTTACGATTGATTCGATCGTTCAGCAGGGACTTAAATCTACCCGCAGATTTCGAAGTTGTGTTGAATGAAAAATTGGTGGTTGAACAAGTTGTCGACTTGCTTTTAAGCAATATGGGGTCAGATGAATTAGCTGAATTCACAAAATCTGCGTTTAATTTTGCGAAAAGAAACCTCGATGATGGTGAATCTTGGGATTTTAGAAGAAAACTGATTGAGTTTGGAGAAACCTTAAACAAAGAAAAAGATCAGCCATATGTTCAAAAATTGCTTGCCGCTGATTTCAGTCAAGAACGCTATGCCGAATTGAATACTGAATTGGCAAATATTAATAGAGAATACTGCATACTAGCGAACGAAATCTATCAAAACTATCTGTCTACCGGATTAGTTTCAAGTAATTTTCCAAATGGAAGTAAGACCACAAGTGTAATTGAAAGTCTTGGACAAGTCGATAAATTTGAAGCGAAACAATTTACAGAAACATTTCTTAAACATTGCACTCAACCAGCACCAAACGGAAAAATATTTCCAGAAGATTTACAACAAAAACTAATTGCACTAAATGACTTTAAGAAGACTCATGCACAGGGTTATTTGTCCAAATATTTATTTCGTAAAGACTTTTACAACATGTCGATGCTTCGATATGTGGCCGACGCAATCGATACCTTGAAAAAAGATGAACGCATCATTCGTATATCTGAATTCAACAAATTGATTTCATCCTTAGTTCAGCAAGAAGAAGCGCCATTCATCTATGAGCGTTTAGGAAATAGATTTAGTCATTTTCTCTTAGATGAATTTCAAGATACGTCGCGTTTGCAGTGGCTCAACATGGTTCCTTTAGTGCATGAATCACTTTCAAAGGGTCATAAAAATCTGATAGTTGGTGATCCAAAGCAATCGATTTATCGATTTAAAAATGGTGTTGCAGAACAATTTGTTGCTTTACCTAGAATTTACAATCCAGAAAAGGAGGCGAAAATTGAAGGTTTAGCAGACTATTTTGAAGAGGCGGGCGAACTAAAAAGTTTAGATGATAACTGGCGTTCCGCAAGAGAAATTGTACTTTTTAATAATCAGCTATTTACAGATCTTAAAGAACACCTTCCTGCGGAGTCACTACCATTTTATAAATCAGTTTCTCAACATCCAAAATCTTCAAATTCTGGGTATGTAAATATGCATTCCGCACTGCTAGAAAAAGATGACAACACATCCGTTCTTCCTGCAATATTAGACATCATAAAAGATGCTCAAAGTGATGGATTTAAACTTTCTTCCATCTGTATTCTTGCAGAAAAGAATAAAGATGCCAACCATTGGGCTATTACTTTAAAGAAAGAGGGCTATAAAATAATATCTGCTGAATCACTTTTGCTCAGCAATGACATCCGTGTAAATCTTATTCTTTCTTATCTGAAACGAAGATTGCGACCTTCTCAAGAAAGTGAAGCAAAGGTTTTTGCAGAAACGTATTTTAACTGCGAATTTGTTGAACCTTTCGAAAAGTATCGCAGTTTCTTGAGAATTACAACCGACGTAGAAGGACGTACACGAACCAATTTTGATAATACCGCGTTTTTGACACAGCATTTTGGTTCAATCAACCAGTTTTTCTTCAAACACGAAGGATTGTATGATCTCATTCAGCAATTTTTTGGATTGATGAAATGGAATGAACTGACTGATCCTTATTTGCATCACTTTGCTGACTTTGCATACGAGTTTGAACAAGCAAAAGGTCCAGATTTAAAAGGCCTGATTGATCTTTATGAAGAGAAAAAAAATAGTTTGGCCATACAAACACCGGCTAGTGATGACGCAATAGTTATCATGACGATTCATAAATCAAAAGGTCTTGAATTTCCAATTGTAATTGTCCCTTCATTAGATTTTGATACAAAAATCAACAACAACTCTAAATTCATGTTGGAAGCAGAAAAACTAATTCTTCGCACCAATTTAAGTAAGAATAGCGAGCTTGATTCGATTCGTTCGCATCATGAGGAAGAAGAGAACCAAATTTTTACGGATAAAATGAATCTTTGTTATGTTGCACTTACAAGAGCTAAAAATCGCTTGTATGGATTCAATTATTTTAAGAAAGAAGGTTTCGGAAGTATTTTACATAGCGCATTGGCAAAACAAAACCATTCCATGTTAAAGGATGGGAGTTTGCTTCTCACTATTGGGTCAAGAAGTCAATATCTAAGTCCAAAAGAAAATCATTCTTCCTTTTTCGAACCAAAACAAATTGCTGAAACCCTCTGGTTTCCGGATATTGCATTGAAGGAACGCAAAATGGGAGATGTAGAATTTAGCTTATCAGAAGAACAAAACTTTGGAAATCAGTTCCATTTATTGATGGCTGAAACATCTAATCAGGATTCACTTTCATCGACCTTAGATGGGTTGATCAAAAATGGTCTGATCGAAGTGAATAATCGAACGGCCTTACTTGAAAAGGCAATTGCCATTTTTGATTCCCCAGATTTTCGCAAAATTTATGAAGGCACACTTGAAGTATTGAATGAACAAACAATACTCATTAGTGAGGATGAAACAAAGCGTCCCGATAAGGTTCTCATCAAGCAAAACGAAACGATTGTATTAGATTTTAAAACTGGTTTACCGAAAAAATTAGATCATTCACAAATTCAATCGTATTGTACTATTTTCAAAGAAATGGGCGCGACAAATGTTAAAGGCTACCTTTTTTACACACTTAAGAATGAGCTAATACAGGTTTCCTAGCCTTTAATTGCTGAGAAAATCCCTTCAATAATTGAATCTTCAACATTCTCTGGCACCGTCACTTTCAATGCCGGCTCCATTTCCATTGCTCTTTTAATTGCAAAAACAGCCCCTTCATTTCTTGCCCAACTTCTGCGTGCAATACCATTGTTTACATCCCAATGCAGCATCATTTTTAATAAACGATCCGCTTCTGCAGAACCATCGAGCAGCATTCCAAATCCACCATTGATTACCTCTCCCCATCCTACTCCACCACCATTGTGAATTGAAACCCATGTCGCACCTCGGAAGCTATCACCGATAACATTCTGAATTGCCATGTCAGCTGTAAAACGTGAACCATCATAAATATTTGATGTTTCTCTATATGGTGAATCAGTTCCTGAAACATCGTGATGATCTCTGCCTAAAACAATAGGTCCAACCTCACCATTTGCAACGGCTTTATTGAATGCTTCTGCAATACGCATTCTTCCTTCTGCATCCGCATAGAGAATTCGCGCTTGAGAACCAACTACCAATTTATTTTGTTGAGCTCCTTTAATCCATTGAATATTGTCAGCCATTTGTTGCTGAATTTCAACTGGACTATGTACCATCATTTCTTCCAACACAGCACAAGCTATTTCATCTGTTTTTTGAAGATCTTCTGGTTTTCCTGAAGCACATACCCATCGAAAAGGTCCAAATCCATAATCAAAGCACATTGGCCCCATGATATCTTGTACATACGAAGGGTATTTAAAATCTATTCCATTTACTGCCATCACATCTGCACCAGCTCTTGATGATTCTAACAGAAATGCATTTCCATAATCGAAAAAGTACGTTCCTTTTGCAGTATGCTTGTTAACCGCTGCAGCATGACGCACCAACGTTTCTTTGACTTTCGTTTTGAATAATTCTGGATTAGTTGCCATCATTTCGTTTGAAGCATCAAAACTTTGTCCAACCGGATAATAACCGCCTGCCCAGGGATTATGCAAAGAAGTCTGATCGGAGCCCAAATCAATATGTATATTTTCTTCGTCAAATTTCTCCCAAACATCAACTATATTACCTAGGTATGCAATTGAAATTACCTCTTTATTTGACTGAGCGATTCTCACACGAGCAACTAATTCATCTATGTTTTCACAAATCTCATTAATCCAGCCTTGTTCGTGACGAATCTTTGTAATCTTTGGATTTACCTCTGCGCAGACAGTTACACAACCTGAAATATTTCCTGCTTTTGGCTGAGCGCCTGACATACCTCCTAAACCTGAAGTAACAAACAAAGACCCAGCTGGAGATTTCTTGATTTTTCTAAAACCATTTAATACAGTGATTGTTGTTCCGTGAACAATTCCTTGAGGTCCAATGTACATATACGAACCGGCAGTCATCTGTCCATATTGTGAAACACCTAAGGCATTCATTTTCTCCCAATCATCTGGTTTAGAATAATTCGGTATAACCATACCGTTTGTAACAACAACTCTTGGCGCATTTGTATGAGAAGGAAACAATCCCATTGGATGACCCGAATACATCACCAACGTCTGTTCATCAGTCATTTCCGATAAATACTTCATCGTTAAACGATATTGAATCCAATTTTGAAATACAGCG
>JBIIKG010000157.1:0-6681 GCA_044233275.1 Crocinitomicaceae bacterium
CCTTTAAGAAGCCTCTTCAGTAATGAAGAGGCTTTTTTTATGCCTAAGAAATTCCAGATACATTTTTATAGTTTATTTTGATCGAAGGTTCTTAACCCCCCACAGTTATTTGAGGTTCATCATTTAGATCGTTTGTTCGTTGATAACTAAAACATCAAAAACCCACTAAAAGAATCTTTATCATTTACTTATTTCCGATCAAAAAAGTTCTGTATGAGGAACTGTCTACTTGAATATAGGCTTTTCAAATAATTTTGCCTATGTGAATGTGAATTCGATTATTTTTTTTCTAAATGAAAGTCGAGTGAATTCTTCCAAACTTTTCTTTAAAGATCTCTCATAAAAGTATCATAGCAAGTGCTGTGTCGCATGCGCGATAGAATAATAGAAAATATCATATTGATTGATAATCAATAGATTAAAGTATGATAGGAATTAGCAGAGAGTTAAAGAGATTGCCTGGGAATTACTTAATCTGTATCCCTCTCGATGAATACAATCCTGCCGATTGTGTTTTGCTTTTATCTAGGCTGAATGAAAAAGTACTACCAACTCCATAGGTGCTTCGAACAGAGATAGTTTGACGGTGCGATTCAACGATATGTTTTGCAATGGCTAATCCGAGTCCAGAACCACCATCGTTGCGGTTACGACTTTTTTCAACACGGTAAAAACGTTCGAAAAGACGCGGTAAGTGTTCTTCTTCGATTCCAGGGCCATTGTCAGATACTTCAATCGTTACGATATCATCCATTTTGTAAAAACGAACAATGGTTGTTCCATCCTTATTTCCGTAAAAGATAGAATTTGTAATCAGATTAACAAGAACTTGAGCAATTTTCGGTTTATCACCAATTACAAATGTTGAGCTATATTCTTTTGCAAAAAGTAATTTGATGTTCTTTTCTTTCGCCATCATTTCAAGCGATTCAAATATGTCAGTTACCAATTCAACAATGTCGAATGGACGCATTTCAAGTTTCAAAGCATCGGCTTCCATTTTGGTAATCTGATCGAGGTCTTCAATGATACTTACCATTCGATCAGTTGCTTTCGAAGCGCGTTCTAAGAAAGTACGATTGACATTTTCATCTTCTAATCCACCGTCCAAAAGGGTCAGAATATATCCTTGAATTGAAAAAATAGGGGTTTTTAATTCGTGGGCTAGGTTTCCCAGAAATTCACGACGGAATTCTTCTTGCTCTTTTAGTTTGGAAATCTCTTTATTTCGCTCCTCGGTCCAAAGCTGTGTTTCTATTTCTGCATTTGCAATCACATCATCTGTAATTTTGAAGGAAATTTCGTTTTCTTTCGTCATCTTACCTTTACGTATGGATTTGTAAAGTAATTTCAATCGGTCGTTAATGAAGTGCTTGATAAAAAAATAAAAAACACCAAATGAAATTAGGCCAGTGGTTATTGGTAATCCGATTAAAATCCACAAGGGGAAATCAATCAGTTGTAAATTCAATAAAAAAGTAATGAATAAGGTAATGCCCGAAATTATAGCGCTACCTCCAATCAATAAATGTATAGGTTTTAAGTTGTTCACTTTTCTTGAAATGTATATCCGACTCCTTTAATAGTGCGAATATAATCATCTCCTAGCTTTTCTCTTAATTTTCGAATGTGAACATCGATTGTTCTTTCACCAACAATTGTTTCGTTACCCCAAACAATCGCTAATATTTGTTCGCGATTAAATACCTTTCCTGGTCTGCTAGCAAGCAATTCCAATAATTCAAATTCTTTTTTTGGAAGAAGTATTTTTTCACCGTCCAATTCAACCATGAATTTTTCACGGTCTATTTTTATTGATCCTTCAACAGGGTTTTGGTTCACTGCAGTACCAAGTGCCAAACGTCGAAGTAATGATTCTACTTTACTGATTAATAATCTTGGACGAATAGGCTTGTTAATGTAATCATCTGCGCCTGCTTCGAAACCTGCAATTTGAGAATAATCTTCTGAGCGTGAAGTCAAAAAAGCAATGATTGGCTGTGTAATATTTAAATCTCTACGGATTATTTGACACGTTTCAATGCCGTCCATTTTAGGCATCATAACATCTAGTAAGATCAACGATGGATTCATTTGTTGCGTCAATTTAACGCCTTCTTCACCATTGTTTGCGGTAAATACTTTGAACCCTTCTTTCTTTAAATTATAAGAAAGAAAATCGAGGATGTCTGGTTCATCGTCGATTAAGAGTATTGTGTGACCTTTATAGTTTTCCATTTGAAGGATAAAAAAAAGGGCTATCCATTCCGGATAGCCCTAATGTTGAATTATTTTTGAACGATTAGTTTGCGGTTGATTCTTCCTGTTTCTGTTACCAGAATTACAGTGTAGATTCCACTCTCAAAAGAATTAGTTGCAAGTTCAATTGAGTTGTTACCATTTGCCAATTCTACTTCTTGAGAAGTGATTACTTGACCAAGTTGGTTCACAATCATAATGTTTGCGTTTTGAGCATTCTTGTTTTCAATTGAGATAGTTGCATTTGAATTTGTTGGGTTAGGGAAAAGTGTTACTTCAACCAATCCAGCTAATTCTTCAATACCTACTGAAATTTGAATGTTCAATGTAATTTCATCTGTACAGTTACCGTTGATAGCAGTTAATGTTACAACGTAAGCACCATTCGCAGCATATGCATGAGAAGGAGCTGTAGCAGATGAGTTAGAGAAATCACCGAAATCCCAAGAGTAAGAAGTAGCATCAGTTGAAGTATTCGTGAATGTTACAACGTTACCAACTGTTGAGAATGAACCAGCAGCTGTTGGAGATTGAGTAAATGTAATCACAACTGGAGCAGAAGTTCCAACACCGTCGCATGCATCAGCATTTGTTGTTGTTACTGTATAAGTATCAGCACTGGTAACAACGATAGATTGAGTTGTAGCACCAGTTGACCAAGAGTATGAATCTGAAACAGATGCCGTAAGAGTGATATCTTCACCAGTACAACCTGCCAATGCAGAAGCATTAACTGTTGGGATTGGAGCGTTACTTACGTTTACTGAAGTAGCAGCTGAAGTAGCAGAACAACCATTTGCATCTGTGAAAATTACACTATAGTTTCCAGTAGCAGAAACAGTAATTGTTTGAGCAGTTGAAGTTGTAGACCAAACGTTACCAGTTGCAGCACTTGAAGTCAATACTACTGAACCACCTGTACAGAATGAAGTTGGACCATTAGCTGAGATCGTTGGAGTAGCAGGCGTAGCGTTGATTGTTACAACAACTGCAGTACGAGGACTTTCGTCACCGTTTGCGTTGTATTGGCTAACCCAGTAGTTAAACGTACCAGCAGCAGCTGTAGCAGGAACTGGAGCAGACGTTGCGCCAACACCACCTTGAGCAGCAGTATACCAGAAAAGTGAATTCCCAACACCAGCGTTTGCAGTTAAAGCAGTTGCAGTTGCACCTTGGCAATATGAAATAGCAGCAGTTGTTGTTGGAGCAGCCAAGTTATAGAATTTAGTATTCATGAAGTCAGCACCAGTTCCAACAGTTGAATTAGCAGCTAAACGAGCATCTGGAGTTGTACCAAGTGGAGCAAACATGTTTACCCAGTTAATTTGAGCATTTGTTGTGATTGTATCATTACCATCTGCTCCAAAGAATGTAGCATAGAATGCAGGGGTTGCAGTAACACATTTAGTGTTGGTAGCGAAGTTAGAAAGAGTATTAGTACCGAATACTAATGTGTCGCCTGTTACATTGTCTTCTGCGGAAACACCTTCAATTGACAATCCTTTTTGCCAACCCGTTACTAATGAGTTAAATACTGAAGTCGCTGTATTTCTTCTTAAACGGAATGCTTTTTCAAATGTTTCACCTGCCGGCAATACAATAGATCCGTCACCTTTTGGACCAACAATCGTAATGTTCGAAAAAATTGGCATTGTTAACGGTTGAGCATTTGAGCCAGCTGCATCGTTGTCACATTCAAAAGCATTTGAATCACCAGGTCCATCTGAAACACTTGCATCACGAATGATTAAACCAAATTGAACACGTCCTCTGTAACCAAAGTCAGTGTCAAAATCGTCATCTAAACCACGGTAAGCGATAAGGTGCTTACAGTTCACTGTTCCTCCAAACCATTCGAATGAATCATCACCCGAGTGAGAAACTTGGATATAATCAACGGTTGTTGCAGAACCAACAGATCCAAAGGTAATACCGTTTATCTCTTTATTAGGCTCTAATGCGATACCAGCGAACTCAATTCTTACATAACGTAATGTTCCTGAGTTATCGTTGTCAAAGTTACCACCAAACTGTGTATCAGTTGTTGGCGCAATACCTTCAATGTTTGCTACTCCACCTGGTTGGTTGTTTCTTGCTAATCCTAAAATGACTAAACCACCCCAGTCTCCTTCGTTTCTATTGCCAACAGCTTCATTTGAAGTGAAAATGATTGGTTGAGATGCTGTTCCTTGCGCATCTATCTTCGCACCTCTTGTGATAATTAATGAACCTTGTGTTAGCTTGTCACCACGAATGATTGTTCCCGGTAGAATCGTAAGTGTTCTGTTATTTTTAACATACACCTTATTTTTTAATAAGATAACACCACTCCAAGTTGTGTTTGCTGTAATATCATTTTCTACGATAGTAGTCGTTGCTGGGTAAATAGTATTCTCAGCATTAAAGTTAGACCAGCCACTCGTCCAATCCGTTGCTGGAGTACCGTCTGTAATAGGGAAAGCTCCTTTGTAAGGAACTACATCCCAGAATGCTTCTTGTGCATTGGCAACTGAAAACAGTCCGACCGCAGCAAGTAAAACGTAAATCTTTTTCATAATCTTTTTTTATTTTGTTTACGCAAATTTAGGGGGGGCATGTTCAAGCGCAGTTATTAGACTTTTACGCTTAGTTTATCTTTACATTAATAGGAAGATATATTTTGTTAACATTGGAATTAAGGGGCATAAAAAAAGGAGCTTTTTAAGCTCCTTTTACTATATAATGTATTTATTACTTTAATTCCTCAATTAATGGAAGAGGAGTAGTTTTCTTTTTATCAATACCAAAGTTGTATTTTAACGAAACTGTCACAGTTTGACCAAATGAAATTTCTTGCCATACATTGTCCGGTGAAGAAGCATATTTGTTATCAGTATTTGGATCATCGGTTACAATTGGATCTTTCAATTTTTCGTTATCAAATTTCTGATTGCCATTTAAGTCTTGAAAAAAGACTAAGTCTTGCGCTAATAAATCTTTTACGTTTAGTTTAAATTCAAAACGCTCATTGAATGTTTTTGCAAATTGTAAATCGATTACGTTTCTGCCATTTTCCCAAACACTTGGTTCTTGAACGTTTCCAACAATATATATACGCTGTCCAACCAAATTATAACTAGCACTAACTGACCAATCTTTTGTTGGATGGCTATAAACAGCACCTGCATTGATAATGTAAGGAGATTGACCTTGAAGCGGACGAGATTCGCCAGAACCTGTAATTTCAGATAAATCTACTTTTGAGCGAATCAATGACATATTTGTATACAAAGTCATATTGTCCCAAAAAACGCTTGTGTCTTCTTTGTTAACGAAACCAAGGTTTAGTCGGTATTCTAACTCTCCACCAATATTTGTAACGGTTGGTACATTTGTGTAATACAATTCAGGAGCACCTGACGTTCCTGTTCTGTTTACAAGTTCAATTGGATTTGTAAATTGCTTGTAGAAACCAGAAACACTGAATATTTGTCCCTCACCAGGGTAATATTCGTAACGTAAGTCGAAGTTATTAATCGTTGCACGTTGTAAGTTCGGATTACCTGACAAGATATTGTCTTGTATGAAATTGTAGAATGCAAATGGTGCTAATTCACGGAATTCAGGACGAGAAACTGTTTTGTAGTAACTAGCACGCAAGTTCATTTTTTTCGTTAATGAATAAACTAAATTGATTGATGGTAAAATGTCAGTTACCGTTGAGTCAATATTTTGCTCAATGTTTGATCCGAACTCAATATAATTAAATTGTTGATTATAAGATTCTAAACGTGCACCACCTATTAAACGTAATTTCTTTGCAATTGTCGCATCAGCCATAATGAATCCGGCATTTAAAAAGGAAGATGCTTGGTAACTATCATCCACACTCGATGCTTCATCAAGTTTAAATCCACCTTGACCGTTAGGAAGGAGCCCTAAGTTCTCAGGTGCAAATATTTCATCTTCTGGCAATAATAATAATTGACTATTGAAACTGCTGCCAGTTGGTTTATACTGAGAGAAACCAAAGTTTCTTGATTGAAAATCACGCGCTCTGTACTGATGCATACCACCAATTTTCAATTCTACTTTATTGGTGTCACTTTTTCCGAAAGGAATAGAGTAGTCGTATTTTAAACTACCAATTGATTCATTCGAACTAGACCAAAACATATTACCAGCCGCCGTAGGAATTGTTCCGTTAGATTGGATAATAGCAACATATTGTTCCACTGTATCGGTTTCTAATAAGGAATACTTTCTGTAAACTGATCTTCTTAAATTTGGGACATCTCTTTTAACATTACTGAAACCCATGTTCCAGTTGAATTTCCCTTTTTCGAATTCGTGATTCCCTAAAATCTGTGAAGTCAACAAGTTGTTTTGCGTGTACCAGTAGTTAGTTGATTTTTCCCATTGGCGCGGGTCATTATCCAATTC
>JBIIKG010000028.1:0-20735 GCA_044233275.1 Crocinitomicaceae bacterium
GTAACTCCAAGGTTGATGGAGGAGAGTGCTTGTTGAGCAACGATTGGCAGCCCCAAACCAAATGTTGTGCCAAATTCTGATGTTGAAAGTCCGTTGTCAGTATATGGTAAGCTAAAGTTATAGTAGCCAACACGATAACGCATTCTTTCAAAGAAATTAGTATTGACAGAGTTTTCAACGAATTTCGTTTCAGGAGTGTATTGAATACCAATTGATATTTTTGAAGTGGCTGAGTAACTGTATAAAATTTCAACAGAATTGAAGGCGGTTCTATATTTTGACCAATCGGTAGAACTATATGTTCCTGTTAACAGCCATTCGGAATTTCGTGTGAATTTTGAGTTGTTTTGCGTGCTTGTTCTAAATGAGTATGCAAATCCAAGCGAATAAGTAGGAGCTAAAGTGATGTTTCCTTGAACATTCGATGTGTCATACAACATCGAATAGGTTAATTGGTTATTCACATTTCCAGCATCGTACAATGTTTCACTTTGTAAGGCATTAATTTGTTGTGAAGGTTCAAAAACAGCACTCAAACTTAATGTTTGCAAAGGCGTAATAAGTTGTTTGTAATGTGCACCTAATTCGTAGTGAAAAGATTTGAAGCGCATTGACTTTTCATCAACTCCACCATTAAAAGCACTACTTTGAATAATTGAACTTTTACGAATGTTTGTTGAAGTGCCAAAAAGGTAGCCTAAGTTTGCGCCTAAAGATAAATGAGCTCCCTTCCATTTGAAAACAGTACTTGTAATGCCCAAAAAAGTTTCATTAGTTCCGCCAATTCCTTCATAATTATAGCGAACAGAGTCGGAGCCAACTTTAACCGATGTTGTTATGTCGTAACCACGATTACTATATGGTTTTAATCCAATGGTTAAACCGAAAAGTTTTTTAATAGAAAAGCCAAAGGCGAAATGATCAATCATTCCTGTCGCTCTAAAAACGGAGGAGTTATCTTGAGAATAGGTAGATAGTCGACTTGCGGCAGATAATGAAAAAAGCGGTTGACCTTCAGCTAATAAATGATATGTTGCAGGATTGTGAAAGTTAAGAAACATTGAATCTGCCAATGCGACATTTGCTTTACCTAAAGCGGAAGTTACGGCATCATTTCCATAGGTTCTTTCTCCAAAACCGAATGAACTAAACGGTGAATGCGTCACGTTTTGAGCAACTACATTTATAGAGGAAAAAAGCAGGAATGATAAAATAATTTTAGTGCGCATTCAACAAATAAATGTAAAACAATCCCTTAAGGGTCAAATTTTCGTCCACAAAGATGTTACTTTTTCTATGGAAATCAAAGTACTTCGCGTCTCCACCTGTCATAAAAAACGTTAAGTCCTCATATTCTTCGGTATAACGCTGCATCAAATTATTTATTTCAGCCTCTATTCCATTGATGACACCTGAATGAATTGACTCACGCGTGTCTTTACCTATTAGTTTAGATTTACTAAATTCCTTCAACAAAGGAAGATTATCTGTATAATCATTTAGGGCTTTGAACCTTAATTGAATTCCAGGTGAAATTGATCCACCTTGATAAATACCTTTATCCGAAACAAAGTCAAATTTCAAACAAGTTCCAATATCAATTGACACGCTATTGTTTTGTTGATTGATTTGATTAATTGCCACAGCATTGCAAATACGATCTTTACCAAGCGTTTCTGGTGTAAGGTAATTTAATTCTATCGGCAAAACTGATTTGGGTGACAATTCATGAATTTTGTCAAAGTGCTTTTTTAGAATGTCAGTTTTTTCAGCAGTAAGCACTGAAGAAATAATGGCTGGTATTGACTTGAAATCTTCATTTTTTTCAATGAATTGCTGAAATTCCTCAAAAGAAACTCTAAAAACATGTTCAATTTCATCATTTTTGAATACACCAATTTTAACTGCAGTATTGCCTGCATCTAAGATGATTACCTTATTTTTTGTATTCATATATGCAAAGATACATGAACAATTCCGAAAAAAATCACTTCGTTTCTTTGGAGATAAAAAGAAGTTGTTATCTTTGCCCCCACAAATACGGTTAGGTGATGTAGCTCAGTCGGTAGAGCAAAGGACTGAAAATCCTTGTGTCGGGGGTTCGATTCCCTCCATCACCACCTCCAAATGGGAAGCGAAAGTTTCCCATTTTTTTTAATAGATCCTCTCATACATGCCGGAGTTATTGAAAATCAATTATACAAGGTTGCATTTTCGAAAAATATATCATTATTGTCAACAGAATACGCGCCATAAACACTTATTAGGTTTAATAATTGCGCATCAGGCCTAAAGATTTATCCCCCTTGTTTTTGATTATGTATGTCGAGAGAGTGCTTAGTAAAACGATAATTTCATCCATTAGATTTATAATTAGATGCTTTTGGTGAGCGAATAGTATTCGAACTAACACTATAGAATGTTGATTTATTTAACTATTTAATGTAAATATGTTAAAAAAAAGCAAAAAACAGAAAAATGTGTGATTTTTATGAACACCTGCAGTTCTCTGCTGTTGAATTACTGAATTTCCACTTATTTTAATACTCAATTAAAATATCAATTATTGATTTGTATTTTAGAAAAGTCTACAACTATGAGATCTATTTCACTTGCTTTCATCACCACATTACTTGTTTTTTTTGCTAATAGCCAAACTGTTCATCAATGGTATCAGGATGGAATTGTTGTGTTTCAACTAAAGCAAAGAAGTTCCACAAAAATTCCATCGAAGGATAAAGTAGTTGATTTTCAAAACATTGATTTCATGCAGTCTCTTGTCGATAAGTATGGGATTTTTCATGTCACTCAATTACATCCGAACGATCGTGATGAGTTGTTGCGCTTGACTTATCAAATTGAATTTGAGGAATTAGACAAGGTAGATGAGTTGGCTGCAGAGCTTAATAAATTGGACCTAATTGAGTATGCTGAGAAAAAAGAATTACATATTTCCTTTTTAACGCCCAATGATCTTGGCGCCAACTCTACTACAGGCACTGGTGTTTGGCATCTGCACAGAATTAATGCCCAGCAAGCGTGGGATTTATCGACAGGGAGTGCAGCTGTTCGTGTAGCGATAACAGACGATGCCATTCTTACAACTCATGTTGATTTAACAAATAAAATAGTAGCCACTTATGACGCGCCCACAGGAGGGACTAATGCAAATCCTTGTGGAACAAATAATGGTAATCACGGTACCCACGTTTCAGGAACAGCTGGTGCGCAGACAAACAATGGAACAGGTGTTTCTTCTATTGGTTTCAATGTAAGTTTAATGGCGGTGAAAATTGGGAATTGCAACGGTTCCCTCACGCATGGATATGAGGGTATAAATTGGGCAGCAAACAATGGCGCCGATGTTATAAACATGTCTTGGGGTGGAGGGGGATCCTCAAGTTATGGTCAAAATGTATGCAACGCAGCATTGAATGCTGGAGCAATTCTTGTCGCAGCGGCAGGCAATGATGGAACGAACCAACTGTTTTATCCGGCCGCTTATACGAGTGTTATTGCTGTATCTTCAACGACAACAAATGATGCAAAGTCAAGTTTTTCGCAATACGGAACATGGGTTGATATTGCTGCTCCTGGTTCTTCGATTTATTCGACTTATGCAACAAGTTTGTACAGCCGTATTCAAGGAACATCAATGGCTTCGCCTAATGTTGCTGGACTTTTAGGGTTAATGAAGTCATACGCTCCAAATGTGACCAATCAGAACCTTATTAATTGCTTGTACTCTAGCGCAACAAATATCGATGCAGTAAATTCTGGTTTTATTGGCCAATTAGGAGCGGGTCGTATTAATGCTTATCAAGCGCTTCTTTGTCTTCAACAATACAATGTTTCCGTGGATGCAGGAATTACAGCTGTTAGCTCCCCTGGAGCAACAGTATGTAGTGGGAGCTTTACACCTGCGGTTACATTGCGTAATTTTGGACAGAATACGTTGACATCTGTTGTAATCAATTATCAATGGAATGGTGCCCCAGCAACATTTAATTGGACCGGCAGTCTTACCACCGGTCAGACGGCACAAGTTAATTTGCCCGTGCAAACAGGACCAGCGGGATCATATACGTTTACTGCATTTACAAGTAATCCTAACGGCGTCGCTGATCAAAATAATAGCAATAATCAGTCGCAGATTTCATTCTCAATGGATCCGAATGGTCAAACTGTTAATTTGAGCATCATTACGGATTGTTATGGTGACGAGGTAACATGGAACATAACTAATGCAGCCAATCAGGTTGTTGCTAGTGGTGGACCATTTACAAATTTGACAACGGGTTCCACAACGAATTATCCTATTTGTTTACCTGTAGGTTGTTATACCTTTACTATAGTTGATTCGTATGGTGATGGAATGTATGGATCACAATGGAACTGTGCGATTAACGGAAATTATTTCATGACTGGACCTGGGGGAAACACCTTATTTCAGATGACAGCAGTGAATGCTAACTTTGGATTTACAACAAGTCACAACTTCTGTGTAACGTCTCCAAATATTCAGAATGACGCAGGAATTTCGCAGATCATAAGTCCAGATGCTATTGTTTGTGCTTCGAGTGTTTTGCCGAATGTGGAATTGAGAAATCATGGTTCAAATCCTTTGACGACCGTTACTATTAACTATCAAGCAGGTGGTGCTCCACAAGTGTTTAATTGGACAGGGAACTTAGCTAGTGGTGCCGTTACGAATGTAATACTTCCGGCATTGGCAGTTACCAATGGCTCTACAACCCTTAGTGCATTTACAACTTTAC
Source organism: Crocinitomicaceae bacterium (assembly GCA_044233275.1). Taxonomy (GTDB): domain Bacteria; phylum Bacteroidota; class Bacteroidia; order Flavobacteriales_D; family Crocinitomicaceae; genus M0103. The sequence continues at coordinate 4,779 of JBIIKG010000028.1, forward strand.
CAAACGGTGTTGCAGATCAGAATCCAGCAAATGACCAATCACAAAGAACATTTATGGTTCACGCCAGTTCGCTGTCATTGCCTTTCGTAGAGAGTTTTGAAAATAATCCATTTACACAGGGTTCTTGGGTAATTGATAATCCTGATAATGAATTTACATGGGAAATTGCAACAATTGTTGGGACTACGCCTGGAAATAAGGCTGCTAAAATGAATTTTTTCCAGTACGCTCAATCCGCAAGGAGAGACGGTATGATTTCGCCAAGATTGAATTTCGCAGGATATTCCTCTATAACAATGACATTGGAGCATGCCTACCGTCGTTTTGATCAAACTACAACAGACTCCCTTGTAATTTATGTTTCAACGAATTGTGGTCAGACATATCAGCGTGTTTTTGCACGAGGAGAAAATGGAACAGGAACTTTTGCAACTGCAACTACGACAAATCAGGCATTTACTCCCGCGAGTGCAAATGAATGGTGTATGGGAACTGTTGGTTCAGATTGCTATTCAATTAATTTGGATGCTTTTATAGGGCAGCAGGTCTTGATAAAAATTGAAGGTTACAACAGTGGAACCGTCGGTAACAATCTTTTTGTGGATAACATCAATATTCAGGGTGTCCCAGCAAACAACCCTCCGACTGCTTCGTTTAATTCATCGAATAGTACTATTTGTCAGGGTGGAACCGTGAGCTTTACAGATCAGTCTACATCGAATATAACTGCTTGGAACTGGAGTTTTCCTGGTGGGAATCCTTCAACATCAAGCGTTGCGAATCCTACTATCAACTATCCAACGTCGGGGAATTATTCTGTAACCCTTGAAGTGACAAATGCAAATGGTACAAATTCTACTACAACGGCTAATTATGTGCTTGTTAATCAACTTCCAATAGTAAATGTTTCTCCTTCGTCACCTGTTATTTGTTCTGGAACTAGTGTCACGCTTTTAGCATCGGGAGCAAATACTTATGCTTGGAGTAATGGTTTAGGCTCAGGCTCTACGAAAACTGTTTCACCAACTTCAACGACAACTTATACGGTGACTGGTTCAAACGGAATAGCATGCGAAGCGCTGCAAACTGTCACGGTTACCGTTAATCCTAATCCTACTATGCCGATCATTGTGCAGAATGGCAACGAGCTTATTGCGCAAGTAACGGGTAGTTTTACTTATCAATGGTACTTGAATGGGAATGCATTACCAGGTGAAACGAATTCAACCATTCAGATTGATGTGTCAGGAACGTATTCGGTAATGATAACGGATAACAATGGGTGTTCGAGCAGCTCCACCAACTTTAACGCGCAGTTGGGAAATGTATTGGAGAATACGGCGCAGCAAATAAGTTTGTATCCGAATCCAAATTCCGGATCGTTTACAATAAATTTGCCGGAAGGTGTTGAATTGATTAACTTGGTTGTGACTGATGCTTATGGAAAGCTCGTAAATACCGAATACAGTGCTTCAGGAACTGGGATCTTTGTGAATTTATCTTCGATTGCTCGAGGGGTATATTTCCTCAACTACCAAATAAACGACAGATGGTTTACCAATCGGTTCGTGGTTCAGTGGTAAGTTAAAGATTTTTTTACTTACCTAAATGGCTAATACATTTTAATACAAAATATAATCTTGCCATTGCAACGTACATTTTCTTAATGATTTATGCCATGCGTTGGGTGGTGTAGATGTTATGTATGCATTTTATATTATTTGAAGGATATTTTGAGACATCAAATTAATTATAATATCAGCTATCAATATGTGATATATTTGTTCGATATATCGATTCAGAAAAAACGAGTGTTAAAACCGTAATAAAAAAATAAAGTGTTTTGGAAAAGAAACTTTTCGTTACAATCTATTTAAATAAATTCAGTTAAAAAAAAAGAATATTAGTTAACACCGAGTTTTTGCGTGAATCTGCCATTCGGTGTTGTCAACTCAAGGTAGAACATTCCAGCGGGTAAATTGGCAACATCAACAAAGTACTTTCTCGGTCCTTTAACAAATTTTCCTTGATGGATTGTTTGAACAAGCCTTCCCGTTTGATCCAATAACGCTAATTTTCCATCAAATTCTATAGAATTATTCAAAGGAATACATGTCAATCCGTTGGAGGGATTAGGAAAAACCGACTCGAAAGCATCTTCTGTCAAATCGTTTAAAGAATTCACTCCTGTAACTTCAAAAGTAAAATAACCTGCAGGAGCAGTCATTGGTCGAACTTGTTGTTTTCCACTATTTGCTTCAGCTTGGATGTAATAATAAACTCTTGTTCCTACCGTCTGAGATGGAATAGAAGCAGTCCAGTTGAAGCCACTTACAAAATTCATTGGAAGTGAAGTGTAAGCTCCAGCTAAATCCGTTTTATAGTAAAGAGTTGCATTATTAATACCGCTTTTGTGACGGATTAGTGCATTCACTGCATAAGCATTCTGATCATCTTCAGTATCAGGTAGATTTTGATGAGAGATCAATAGTGGATCAGCTGCAGCAACTTCTTTTGTAATACAATGCAAAGCCCCGCCCTGACTTATCAGGTTCGCGCTTGAATTATCCACATCTATTCCTACAATGTTGTAACCAGGCATTGTTTCTTGTAAGATTCTTAGTGCAGTAGTATCATATTCAGTGCGATAGGTTGGCACGATAACCGATTTGTTCACAATCACATTATTTGCGTAAGTTCTGTAACTAGCACTAGGCGCATAAGCCCCACTTGTCGATGGTGGCATTGGAATTCGTACAATTTTGAAAGGTGTTCCGAAGACACTTGTGTAGTTGTCTTGAATTGCTTGAAGGTTTAATTCAATCTGAGGTCCATCACTTGATCCCGCCGGAAATTGACCAACAAGAAGTACCTCTTCATTCATTAATTTCATATGCATATCAATGTGATGAATGTCATCATATGGAAGTGTGGTCATTTTAACATATGTGTCAATTCCTTGGTATACATTCATTAAATTGCTCACTGCTGCTGAATTATGTCCTGACACTGTGTATGTTGATCCAGGATCATTTTCTTCATCGACCAAATAGGATGAAAATCCTCTCCCAAATCCGTCTGCCATGAAATTTCCTCCGGTGTGCACTAAATCATATGGAGCAGTTGACATGGTATAAACGGGTATATTCATTAAATCTCCAATTTCAATTGGCAAGACATTGTCTAAAGGTCGCGGACGATTATAAATCCAATCAACAAATACCAAAGAATCAACTCCTTCTAAATAAACCGAATTTGGGCCATAATCCCTCATCCATATGCTGTTAAATCCTTTCTGTATATATTTTGTATTGGTCAAGGAACCACCGTTTGAAGTAATATTACTTTTGACTGCATTAGAATCAGAACAAACAATCCAAACTTCACATTCCTGTTGAATAGCAGCAACTAATTGACGATGAATTGATGGAAATCCTGTCCATGTAATGCAGACTGCTTGAACTTCTTCCCATTGTCCAGGGGTGCGAATTTCACTCGCAACAGGAGGATTGGTAATTTCTTTCTCTAATAAACTTGCTTTGTAGGCTGGAACAAGGGCTTTTTCAGCTTCAGTTGTCCAAATGGGTAATACTTCTTCTTGTGAAAGGAGAGAAAAGCAAATAAATAGTGTAGTTAGGATAAGTAAGACTGAACGCATATTCTATAATATTTCCACTAATTTAATAAAATGGATGTATTAATTGATGAATTATTTCAAAGAAATAAATTAAAAGATTGGTTTAACATGGGTTTATCCTTTTGCATTATAAACCAAAACAAATGTAATTTCTACTCAACAAAATACTCTCTCAATTCAATAATCTTGAGGTTGGTTGAAGCAGAATTTAACATGTAGCATGCCTCAGTCAAACCATAAATTACTTCAAAAGATATTTCTGAATTTTGATTAAAGGCAATACGCATATCTGAAAGTTTAAAATTTGGATATGCCTTTCTTCGACCAATGCATTCAGGGTTGCTAATTTTCAATGCCTTAAAATCTTCTTCCAAGCGTTGATTGATTAATTTTTCTAACGCTGCAATTTTCTCTGTTTTAAAGAGATTTGTAGCGGTTATTTGAATGAGACTGTCGTTTGTTTTTTCATAAACATCAGTAGTCCATGTGTAGCGACCTTTGTTGTCAGAAACTCCAAGTTCGATAATTTGATAAGATCTCCAATTACAAGTATTCTTGTAGTTTGGGTGAATAAAACCTTTTTTGATTATGGATTCTTCAGTGCATATCACATGCGGAAAAGCAAGTGTTTCCATTGAATCGCGCAGAACAATTACCTCTTGCAGCAATTCTGCGTTGTAATCAAGTACCCTATCTTCTGCTTTTTGAAGTGCTAGTTTTAATGTTTCAACTTCTTCCTTAAGATTGTCAATTGAATTAGAAGCACCTTTTTGTTCCTGAATCAAGCTATCATTTAGTCTTTGTAAACTATCTACCTTGGTTTGAAGGCGCATAATCTGCAAAGATTTATTGTTTGGAAAAAGTTGGTCATACTTGTTTTTTAGCATGTTTTGACTCGAAACATTCAACAAAACAGCACTAAATAAAAGAAGAACAAAAAATTTCATGATTCATTTTGATTTGACTCAAAGTTATTTCTTTTGAAAGCTGTTTGAAACCGGCTGCTCAAATAAAGCAAACAGTCTAATGGTGATAAAAGTAAAGAAAGGTTACTTTATAAGTATTTTCCAAAAATAAAACAGGCAATCACCAGAGCGAATATGGATACAATTAAAACGGCTGCAGCTGCAACATCTTTAATCAATTTTATCTTTTCATTCGATTCGCTTGAATATAGATCACACAATTTTTCGATTGCTGTATTAATTGCTTCAAGTGAAATGACTAAAGCTGAAACAAGCAAAACAATTGACCATTCGATTAAAGTAATCTGAAAATACAATCCACCAATAATGACTACAATGAGTGCAAGAAGGTGAATTTTGAAATTGCGTTCCTTTAATAACAATTGTTTAAGCCCAGAGAAGGCAAAATAAAAACTTCGCAAGAATGCTTTCATTCGTAAAATCTTTGAGTGTAATATTACTGAATTCTTTGGAATGAATTTTTTTTCATTGTACTTTTGTCCAACGTTCATTCAAATAAACTTATGAAGAAAGGTGGAGGGATAGGCCCTTTGAAACCTTGGCAACCTCCGCAAGCCGGAATAGGTGCCAAATCCAATCAGTCAAGGCTGATAAGATAAGTTGATTGTGCTCATGCACTTCTCCTTTTTCATAGTTTCGAACATTAATATAACTATGAAGACAATTCAAGAAATTCTCAAAGAAAGAATTCTCATCCTCGATGGAGCGATGGGAACAATGATTCAGCGTCACAAACTCGAGGAAGAGGATTTTCGAAAAGGTTGGTTCGAAGATCACCCAAAATCACTCAAAGGGAATAACGATTTATTGTCATTAACTCGACCAGAAATCATCAAGGAAATTCATTCTCAATATTTTGAAGCGGGAGCAGATATCGCCGAAACAAATACTTTTTCGGGTACGTGGATAGCACAAGCAGATTACGGTTTAGAGAAATTCGTGTATGATATAAATTATCATTCTGCTAAAATTGCCAAGGAAGTAGCTGATGAATGGACAGCGAAGAATCCTGATAAACCACGTTTTGTGGCTGGTTCCATCGGACCAACGAATAGAACCGCGTCAATTTCTCCTGACGTGAATGATCCCGGATTTAGAGGAATTTCATTCGATGAGTTGGTTCATGCTTATAAAGAACAAGTGAATGCGTTGATGGATGGTGGTGTTGATTTACTGCTTGTTGAAACAATTTTTGACACCTTAAATGCAAAGGCTGCACTTTTTGCAATCGATGAGGTATATGAAGAAAGAGGAGTAAAGCTGCCGATAATGGTCTCCGGAACGATTACAGATCAAAGCGGCAGAACACTAACGGGTCAAACTACCGAAGCATTTTTAATTTCTATTTCACATATGCCGCTCTTGACAGTTGGATTAAACTGTGCTCTTGGTGCTTCTATGATGCGACCTTATTTACAAGTCTTGGATCAAAAATCAACTTTTGGTGTGAGTGCCCATCCAAATGCCGGGCTGCCAAATGAATTTGGTAAATATGATGAAACTGCAGAGATTATGGCAGTTCAAATCAAAGATTTCTTAGATGAGGGATTGGTCAATATAATTGGCGGATGCTGCGGTACAACTCCTGAACATATCAAAGCCATTGCTGATTTAGCCAAAAATTATAAGCCAAGAGAAATAAAAGAGGTATGAAATGTTCAAATGTTTCAGCCGGGGCTGATTCAAATGTTCAAATTCACTCTCATAAACACCTTTGAACGCCATTTTAACGCGCAGCAATTGAATTATTTTATCCATTATTGAACCATTTTAACGCCTTAGGCAAATTGAATTTTAAGATACATTTTTTATGTCAGATCAAACATTAGCAACATTAAAATTATCAGGACTAGAGCCCTTAATTGTTACGCCACAAAGCAATTTTGTTAATGTTGGTGAAAGAACAAATGTCACCGGTTCACGTGCTTTTTTACGTATGATCAAAGAAGGAGATTTCGAAGCAGCATTAGCTGTTGCTAGAGATCAGGTAGAAGGCGGAGCGCAAATAATTGACATCAATATGGATGAAGGAATGATCGATGGTAAAGAAGCCATGGTGAAGTTTCTGAATTTGATTGCATCTGAGCCAGATATTGCGCGAGTTCCGATTATGATTGATAGTTCCAAATGGGAAATTATTGAGGCTGGATTAAAATGTATTCAAGGAAAGGGAGTCGTTAATTCCATCTCTTTAAAAGAAGGGGAAGAGAATTTTATTCAGCAAGCAAAGAAGATAAAGCGTTACGGTGCAGCAGTGATCGTAATGGCTTTTGATGAGGATGGTCAAGCCGATAGTTATGAACGCCGTATTGAAATATGTCAGCGTTCGTATACTATTTTAGTGAATCAAGTGGGTTTCCCTCAGAATGATATCATTTTTGATCCGAATATCTTCCCAGTTGCAACTGGAATGGAGGAACATAATAACAATGCGCTTGATTTTTTCCGAGCAACCAAGTGGATTCGTGAAAATTTGAAAGGTGCACATGTGAGTGGAGGGGTTTCCAATGTCTCATTTTCATTCAGAGGAAATGATAAGGTTCGTGAAGCAATGCATGCAGCATTTTTGTATCACGCCATTCAAAATGGAATGGATATGGGAATCGTGAACCCAACTATGTTGGAGGTTTATTCAGATATTGATAAAGAATTATTAGAACACGTTGAGGATGTTTTGCTGAATCGGAGAGCAGATGCAACCGAGCGCTTACTAGAACTAGCTGAAACCGTTAAAGGCGACGGTAAGAAACGTGAAGTTGATTTATCCTGGAGAAACGTGCAAGTGAACGAGCGTTTAGCACATGCACTCGTTAAAGGAATCGTAGAATTTATCGATGAAGATGTTGAAGAGGCAAGGCAACAGTTCTCACGACCGATTGAAGTGATTGAAGGTCCGTTAATGGATGGGATGAATATCGTAGGAGATTTATTTGGGAGTGGAAAGATGTTCCTGCCGCAAGTAGTAAAATCAGCTCGCGTTATGAAAAAAGCAGTCGCTTATTTATTGCCTTTCATTGAAGCTGAAAAAAATGGAGTACGTTCTTCTTCCGGAAAAATCTTGATGGCAACCGTGAAAGGTGATGTTCATGATATTGGTAAAAACATTGTTGGAGTTGTTTTGGGGTGCAATAACTATGAGGTCATTGATATGGGGGTAATGGTGCCTTTCGAAAAGATAATTCAAACAGCGATAGACGAAAAAGTGGATGTAATAGGATTAAGTGGTTTAATTACTCCTTCGTTAGATGAAATGGTAACTGTCGCTAAAGAAATGGAACGTGCAAACTTATCTATTCCACTCATGATTGGAGGTGCAACCACATCGAAGGTACATACTGCAGTTAAGATAGATCAACATTATACGAAAGGACAAACAATCCATGTGCTTGATGCATCGCGTGCAGTGACTGTTGTTGAAAGTATGTTGGGACAGAAAAAGGAATTGTTTGTAAATGAATTAAAATCAGAATACACGCGCGTAAGAGAGCATCACGAAAAACACCGGGGTGCAAAACAATTATTATCCATCGAAGCTGCAAGAGAAAATGCTTTAAAAATTGATTTTAAACAAGAGGATTGTTTCGCTCCCAAGAAATTAGGTATCACTCAATTTAATAATTATCCTTTAGAAGAATTGGTTCCATATATTGATTGGACACCTTTCTTTCAAACATGGGAACTACACGGTCGTTATCCGAATATTTTGCAGGATGAAATCGTTGGGAAAGAAGCAACAAAGTTATTTGCCGATGCACAAGAAATGCTCAATAAAATTGTGACAGAAAAATGGCTAGAAGCTAAAGCGGTTGTAGGACTTTTTCCTGCGAATGCAATAGGTGATGATATTGAGATTTATAGTTCGGATGAACGCACTGAGGTGGTGAATGTACAACATTCTTTGCGTCAACAAACGAAGAAAGCAGCTGGACAACCAAATATTGCTTTGTCAGATTTTATTGCACCAAAAGAGTCGGGAATTAAGGATTACATTGGTGGATTTGTAGTTACCACGGGTGTTGGTTTAGATGCACATGTTGAACGTTTTGAAAAAGACCACGACGACTATAATTCTATTTTGATAAAAGCCTTGGCAGATCGACTAGCAGAAGCTTTCGCTGAACGAATGCATGAAGTAGTGAGAAAAGATCTTTGGGGATATGCAGTTACGGAAGTATTGAGTAACGATGAGTTAATTAAAGAAGCATATCGTGGTATTCGACCTGCACCTGGTTATCCAGCTTGTCCCGATCATACGGAGAAAAGAGGTTTGTTTCAAATACTTAATGCTACAGAATTAACAGGGGTTTCGTTGACTGAGAGTTTAGCAATGTTACCCGCTTCATCTGTTTCTGGTTGGTATTTTGGTCACCCTGAAGCAAAGTATTTTGGATTAGGGAAAATTACAGAGGATCAAGTTGATGACATTGCTAAGCGAAAGAATGAATCGTTTGAAGTAATGCAGCGTTGGTTGTCGAGCGTTATGCACTAATATAAAGCATAAAAAAAGTGGTTCAAGAACTGAACCACTTTCTAACCTAACCTAACCACTATTCACTGAAAAAGACTTCTAGTTTGATCGAATAAGTTCAAATGTCTCAATCATTTATAAATCAAAGTTACGCTGAGTTCTGTGGTAAGCAAAATCATTAATCAGTAACTATTGCACTTTCTTGTGTAGTATGCACGCATATAATTGATAAATTTATACGATGATTGTTCTTTTTTAAACTTTCGTAGTTTAAAATCATTTGTTCGTAGAAAAATGTACTAAAACATTCTTGAATTCCTATAGGATTAAATAAAATCTTTTTTTCGACCAAATTGCAATATGTATAGATGAATGAATTGTTTATATCTTCCTTGAAATAAAGAGTTTACGTATTTGAAGATAGAACGCATTTAGTCACCTAATTTTATGTATTATTGAAATCGACTATTGAATTTGTCTTGTATAGTATGTTGGTTTGCTGCTGTTTATCGTCACGTTTATCCTTCTGTTTTGGACAATTTTTCTGGGTAATTAATCTTTAGCTGATTAGGAAGAAAACTAATTTTACATGTATCTTCGTTGTAAATAAATTGTATTGAGCATTCAAATTTTTACTGATGGTTCCGCAAAAGGTAATCCTGGTCCGGGGGGATATGGGATAGTAATGCGTTATAAAGGAAAGGAGAAAGAAATTTCGCAAGGATTTCGGATGACTACGAATAATCGAATGGAGCTTTTAGCGCTCATTGTGGCGCTTGAACAATTAAAAACAGACAATATTCCTGTTGAAATTTATTCAGATTCGAAATATGTTATTGACTCAATTACGAAAGGTTGGGTTTTTGGATGGAAAACAAAAGGATTCAAGGGTAAGAAAAATTCGGATTTGTGGCTCCGATACTTGAATTTACATAATCGTTTTAAATTGCATTTTCATTGGGTAAGAGGTCACAATGGCCACCCAGAAAACGAGCGATGTGATATCTTAGCGGTGACAGCTGCAGAAAGAGGTCCACATTTAATCGATGAGGTGTTTGAAAAAAATCAAGCGGAAGAAAAGTTATTATAATTCCGTTTCCTCTATTCCACTTTTTAGTTGGCAGGCTTTTACGAAAGTGTAAATTAATGGATGAGGTATTTCTCTTGTAGACGAGATTTGTGGACAATAACTGCAGGATACAAAGAATGGGTGACCTTTTAAGCTGATAATTTCTGGATCTTCAAATTGATTGTAAGCTTCAATATCAATTACATTATCGACCAATGTTTGAATTAACTGAGGATAAAGACTATAGCGGGAAGATGTGAGCTCAAGGTTATTGTGATTTTCGTATAATTGTATAAGTTGTGCTGAGTGAGGAGTGATAAATATGCGTTCGAATTGATTGCCATCAACTAGGTTGTCAGAAATCAATTTTTCGCCATTTGGGTTTAATTGATAGGTATTGATTAACACATCAATAAAGAAACGATATGCATCTCCGGTAACAAAGGTAGGCACTTTGAATCGAGCTAATGATCGCAGAATACCATGCACAAAGAAGTGATTGTGATACGGACCTGGTGCTAACCATACGCCATCAAATTCCTCAAATTGCTCGGGTTTAAACTGAGCGGCATCATTTATTTTAATCCAATAATAATTGATATCGATTTCCAAAAAGAAGGCAGAATGATCCAAAGCCATATTGGTGGCTTGATGCGAATTGTAGGTGAAATTGTAATCACCTATAATAGCTATTTTGAGATGTTGACTCACAATCTAAAAGTAAAAAAAAAGCCGCTCAAATGAACGGCTTTGAAAATTATCTTTTAAACCAACCTTTGAAAGTTGCATTTTGAACTCTAAGGGAGTCCCAAAGCAACGTAGTTTGGTCTTGGTAATAAACATAACAATTGAAAGCGCAAGAAAATTTAGAGTAATCACCATTCACGTCAGATTCTTGGGAAATGTTTGAAAACACTACGTTTTGTGCGTTTACACTATTTTGTTTTGATACCCAAACTCGTCCTGAAGCATCTTTGTATCTAAATTCAAATCCAGTTGTTCCGTTATTTGAGAAAAATGGAGTTAAACTATTGTTGAAGAAGTCATTGAAAATTGTAAGTGTAGGATCTGAAACACTCGCGGCATCCCATGTTGCACTTCCTAAACCAACCTTTACAGAGATAGGATATTGTGCTGACATGATTTCAGAGTAGTAAACCGCGGAAGACCACTGAGGTGAAGGCAAGATGATTTTTGCTTTCGATGGATCACAAAAATAACCATTCACATTTTGTGTGAATTCGATATCTGTATTGTTGATTGTTCCTACGAAATTACATTTCAATTCAACTGTTGGAGTTGGTGCTGGAATAACTTCATGTTCAATACATGACTGAAGACCAAATCCTGCCAAAAGAATAGTCGCAACTCCAAATTTTATCTTGTTCATAGTCTTAGTTGTTTAGCTAATATAGTTGAAACAATTTTCAACCATAAAATGTTACAACGAAAATACGAAAAAAACTGTATTTGGTTGCTTAGACTTAAATTATCTTAACAAATAAATGAACTTACGATAAAATTAAGCGCGGATTTGTTTATAGGTTTTTGCTGACTCAATTATCCAAGCAGGCAAAATGTTTGAAATTTCTTCTACATTCAATAAGTAATTTAATTCACCGTTGGGCAATGATTCAACTTCTATTAAATCTTGAACATCAAGATCTGGATTTGATTTTTGTAAATTATTTAGAAGTACATTTAACATCGAAATACCAACAATAAAAGTTGATTGGTAAGATAAATTTTGATTGATCAATTGCCCTTTCAAAATTACTTCTTCTGATTGATTACTGAATTCCAATTGACTTACCGCGATTAGTTTTCCTAAATTTTCCATGTCTCTCGTTATTTATAGTGCAAAGTTGGACTAGTAGGTCGTAAACTATTTACGATCTATAAAAAAATCAATAAAATCATGCAGTTTTGCCTGAAAAGTGTAATTTTCACTTTCAAAACCAATACAAATGAAGTACGAAAGAATTCCAAGTGATTTATATGTAAAGAATCGTAAAAAGTATGCAGCCCAAATGAATGCAAATACGTTGGCGGTTTTTAACTCAAACGATATTTATCCGATCAGTGCAGATAGCTCTATACCTTTCCAGCAACACCGCGATATTTTATATTTATCGGGTGTTGATCAAGAAGAATCAATTTTAGTGATTTTTCCAAGCTGCTCAAATGAACGACATAAAGAAGTACTATTTTTAAAAGAAACGAGTGAATTAATTGCAATTTGGGAAGGTGAGAAATTAACTAAAGAATCAGCTTTTGAGGTTTCTGGAATTAGGACAGTTTATTGGCTAGAACAATTTCCTGTGATTTTCAAACAAATAATGGCAGAAGCTGAAGGAATTTATCTAAACACCAACGAACATTTACGTGCAAATACCGAGGTAGAAACGCGCGAAGATCGTTTTATCAAGAAGGTTAAAGGTGATTATCCAGCGCATCAAGTACTCAAAAGCGCACCAATAATGCATCGAATTCGTTCGGTGAAAGAACAAGTTGAAATTGAATTGCTGCAGCGTGCATGTAAAATCACTGAAGCAGGCGTGCGACGTTTATTAAAGTTTATCAAACCTGGTGTTTGGGAATATGAAATTGAAGCTGAATTGGCACACGAGTTCTTGCGTTCGCGCTCCCAAGGGTTCGCTTATACTCCTATTATTGCCTCCGGTAAGAACGCTTGTGTTTTACATTACATTGAAAACAACCAACTTTGTAACGATGGAGATGTAATTTTACTCGATGTTGGTGCTGAATATGCTAATTATTCTTCGGATTTAACGCGTTGTATTCCTGTAAATGGTCGATTTACGGCTCGCCAAAAAGCTGTTTACAATTCCGTTCTAAATGTGAAGAAACAAGCTGAACAATTATTGGTGCCTGGAACAATCATGGCAGAATACCACAAAGAGGTCGGCAAATTCATGGAAGCTGAATTACTTCAACTTGGACTTATCGATCAAACTGATATTAAAAATCAGAATCCTGAATGGCCTGCATATAAAAAGTACTTCATGCATGGCACGTCGCATTTCCTAGGGTTGGATACCCACGATGTTGGTATCTGGTCAGAACCTATTCAAGCAGGAATGGTATTTACATGCGAACCAGGAATTTATATCCCGGAGGAAGGCTTGGGAATTCGTTTAGAAGATGATTTAGTTGTAAACTCAACTGGTTCACCTTTTAATCTGATGAAAGATATCCCTTTAGAAGCGGAAGAAATTGAAGACTTGATGAATGAACATTGAATCACAAGATAAATTATTAAATTACAGGGTGATCGGAAACGGCCATCCTGTTCTTTTTTTGCATGGATTCCTCGAGTCTATGTCAATGTGGGATTATTTGCCTTTGAAAGAATTGAAGGTTCAAGTAATTCAAATCGACTTGCCTGGACATGGCGCATCTGCTTGTCTGACAAATGAGCCTCCAAGCATCTGCGAAATGGCAAAAGAGGTATTGAAAGTGGTCGCTGAGCTGAATTTAGAACTTTTCTCAGTTGTCGGACATTCAATGGGAGGTTATGTGGCACTCGAAGTACAAGCAATATCAACCAACTGTGAGAAGGTCGTTTTGTTAAATTCGAATTTTTGGTCGGATGCTCCTGAAAAACGAAACGATCGTAAACGAATCGCACAAATCGTTCAGACATCCAAAAACTTATTTTTAAATGAAGCTATACCGAATCTTTTTAGTGATCTACTGAAATTTGAAAAGGCAATTAAGGACTTGTTAACTGAGGCGAAGGGATTGAGTTCTGATGGAATTTCTTATGCATCAATTGCGATGGCCAATCGAGTGGACTTTTCAGAGAAAATTCATGAAAGCAAAATGAACATTTCTGTCATTCAAGGTGAAATTGATCGGATTGTACCCATTGATAAGATGGATATTGAAATTTGTCCAGATATTCCTTATTATAAATTACCGCAAACAGGCCATATGTCGCACATTGAAAACCCTTTAGCTGCTATGGCTGCCTTGAAAGAAATTTTTGAGAACAGATAACGGAAAACCTTAGTTCCCGTTATCATTAAAAATCCAAATTAATTGAGGTGATGAGGGTAAAAGTTTTATCATAACACAAGTTTTATAGAGTTAAAAATACATCACAGATAAGCGAATTTGAAAAAAAAGACTTGAATCGTAGTATCAAAAGTGTAAAGTGTATTATTTCGAATATGAAGTGCATGTAAAGTTGATTTTAAATGATTAAAAATTGAGATGCCCTAAATATTTAATACTATATTCGAATAAATCGAATCAATTCGACTGCTAATCTATAATCCTATGAAACTAAGAGCCATTGTTGTTGATGACGAAGAATTCGCAAGAAAGAATCTCATCATGTTGTTAGAAGAGTATTGCCCTGATATAGAGGTAATCGGTGAGGCTTCACGAAAAAGTCAAGCGAAAGCAATTATTGAATCATCAAAACCAGATGTTGTTTTCTTAGATATACGAATGCCTTCCGGTGCTGAAGGATTTGAATTATTAGATGAAGTTGAGGAGAAGAACTTTTTAGTTGTTTTTGTTACTGCATTTAAAGATTATGCCGTTAAAGCCTTTAATGCGAATGCAGTTTATTATTTGCTTAAGCCAATCGATATCGAAGATCTTCAAACCGCAGTGGAAAAATTAAAGGAAGCGAAAAAACAAATCTCAGCAGATCCTGAATATTTCCCAACGTATTTTAGTGCTTTACGTAATTTGTCAGACACTCTTGTGCGCAATAAGCCGTCTAATCGCATTGCAATTAGTCATACAAGAGGATTGAAAATTGTCGAAGATGATAACATATCCCATTTAGAAGCGAGCGGGAATTGCACAACAATCTATTTTAAGGATGGAACGCGCTACTTAGACACGCGAACACTTAAAACGTATGAATCCATTTTAAATCCCTTGAAGTTTTTTAGGGTGCATAAATCGCACATTATCAATCTAGAATTGATGACTGAGTACTTAAATGAAGATGGTCATTTTGCCGTTTTGAAAGGTGGGTTACGTATACCAGTCGCACGTAATCGAGTAACTGATTTCGTTAAAATGTTGAAAGATTCCTAATGATTCGATTTTCGATTGCCCTCGTTTTTTTATTGCTTTTTTCTACTGTAAATGCGCAACGCTATTCGTTTTTGACGTATAGTACTGCTCAAGGCTTGCCTCAATCGCAAGTAACATCAATTGTTCAAGACAAACAAGGTTATTTGTGGGTGGGGACTTTGGGAGGTTTAGCAAAATTCAATGGTAAGGACTTTGAAACATTTACTACTCAAGACGGACTTCACAACTACCGAATCACTTTTCTGACCTTCATCAATGACGAATTGTGGATTGGTCATGAAGGGGGTGTTTCTAGAATGGATGAAAATGGTTTTAAAAAATGGTCGCTTGGGAATGATAACCGAAAAGTTAATGTATCAGACATAATTGAGTTCAATGGGAAGATTCTCATTGCATCTAACGGTGGAGGCTTATTTCAAATTCAAGACAATCAATTAAAAAAAATAAAATTAAAAGAAAGTTCATTCGAACGAATTCGAGATTTGGAAACCATAAATTCCACATTGTACATTGGTACAAGAGGAGGATTAGTTTCTACTGAAAATTTAGTTCAGTTCAGTGAATTGCCAGAAATGCTTGGTAAAAGTGTTTCTTCCGTTGTAAAACACATCAATAAAATTTACATCACCACTTTTAAAGATGGTTTTTATTGCTTTGACACAGGTGTGAAGGAACTTAGAATGATAGGTGAAGTTGATTTTGAAAACAGTTTGCG
>JBIIKG010000158.1:0-6631 GCA_044233275.1 Crocinitomicaceae bacterium
CGTTTTGGACAAAGAAGTAATCCATTCGATGCAATGTTTTTCTAAAAAATGCACCATACCATTTAAAGAAACGTTGGTTCTCCCTCAGTATAGTGCTGACAGAAAATAATTTGATTTTGTTATCAGAACAAACTTCAATTAAGTTGCTCCAAAATTCATATTTTACAATGAATAAAGCTTTTGGTTTGAAATGTTCTATTAAATTCTTGGCGTTCCTTTTTGTATCAACAGGTAAATAACCAACCCAATCAGCATGATGTTTTCGTTTATGATAATTTTCCATTCCTGATGGAGAAAAGAAGGTGACTACGAGAAATATTTCTGGATTTTCTTCTTTAATTGAATTCATCAAGGGCAAGCCAGCATCAAATTCTCCCAAAGAAGCACAATGAAACCAAATCACATGTTCTGATGATAAATTTGGTAGTTTTTTTTGCCAATCTTTTCTTCCCTCTACCCATTTAGCAGCTTTTGGGTTGAACAAGGCCGCAACACGAATCATCGAGGCATAGAACAAAACTCCAAAAGTGTAGATATAGCGCATTAATTGTAATAAAATTCTTTAGGTTGACGCTTGTAAAAAGGGATAAACCATCCAACTTTGACGCCGTATTGAATATCCAAACGTGTTTCCGAAGATACTGGAATTGTTGGTTGGTCAAAGAAAATAGTGCGTTTATTTTGAGTAAACCCTTCCTGAATGTAGAATCCACCAAAAAAATTCATGAAACCTGCATTCGACATGAAAGCATATCCTAAGAATTGATGGGCATTTGGTCCTGCTGTAAAACGATCATAACCTTTTTTGTAATCCAATTCCAGCTGCGGAATAACTTGCTCTTGGGTTTCTACACGCATCCTGTGCGCTAAATAACCAATTCCGGCATGGACAAATATTCCTGAATTTTTATTCGGCGATAAAACAGGAAATACTTTTCCAACTGCTAAGTTTACATTCAATCCACGAGCATAAACTAGAACCAGTCCTATATCACCATTCACATCGGTAATTGTCCCTTGAGAATCGATTAAATGATCGAATAGACCATTCATTCGAACGTCATTTCCAAACATGAAATTAGATTCTAATCCCCAAAACCAGTTTTTCTTTGTCTTGTATCCTGCCATTATTCCAATATGATTCATGAAACCATAGCGATCGGCTAAATCACCGCTTGTCCAATTAGCACCATATTGAACACCAATCCAAGGAGTACCAATAATTGAATCCTTCACATTTCGCTGCGCAAAAACGAAGTTTGCTAGTAGCAATATGGATAGAATGAGTAAGCTTTTTTTCATGCTTCAAATTTAAATGCATTTTACAAACGGAACTGATAAAAAATGTAAAATGTAGTTTTTATTTAACGAACGATACTTGACATTCAAAATAGAGTATTCAAGCGTTAAAAACAGTTGGATAAAATCGGTATTTCACAATTAAAATTTATCTTTGTGCTCTTATATTGTTAATTCCATCCGTAGATGAAAAAAATACAAATGGTCGACTTAATGTCACAGTACCAAAAGATTAAACCAGCCATTGATTCTGCAATTCTTAATGTTATTGAAAATGCTCAGTTTATCAATGGTCCAGAAGTTTCTGGATTTCAGTCTGAACTAGAAGCATACTTAGGAGTAAAGCATGTAATTCCATGCGCGAATGGAACTGATGCCTTACAAATCGCATTAATGGCTTTAGGATTAAAACCAGGAGACGAAGTAATTACCCCTTCGTTTACATATATTGCGACAACTGAAGTAATGGCATTGTTGGGATTAAGACCAATTTTTGTGGAAGTTGATAAGGATACTTTTTGCATTGATCCAGCGACTATTGAAGCGGCAATCACGTCAAAAACGAAAGCAATAGTTCCAGTTCATTTATATGGACAAGCTGCTAACATGGATGCAATTATGGAAATTGCTAAGAAGCATTCCTTGTTTGTGGTTGAAGATAATGCGCAAGCAATTGGTAGTGATTATTATCATACGGATGGTAAAGTTTCTAAAACGGGTTCTATAGGTGATATCGGTTGTACTTCATTTTTTCCATCTAAAAATCTTGGATGTTACGGTGATGGAGGTGCAATTTGTACGAACAACGATGAATTAGCAGCGGCAATGCGAATGATTGCCAATCATGGTCAAAGCAAACGATATTACCACGATGTTGTTGGATGTAATTCTCGTTTAGACAGTATTCAAGCAGCTGTGTTGAGAATTAAATTACGTGAATTAGATAATTATTATATTGCTGCAAGAAAAAAAGTTGCTGATCACTACGATGCCTTTTTTGCTCAATTCCCACAAATCAAAACACCTGTTAGAGGAAAAGAATCGAAACATGTATTTCATCAGTATACTTTGACATTGGAGGGAGTTGATCGAGATAAGTTAAATGAATTTTTAGCAACGAAAGATGTTCCTTCAATGATTTATTATCCGGTCCCAGCTCATCGTCAAAAAATGTTTGAGGCCTTTGGAAGTGAAAATACAGTTTTGCCTGTAACAGATTGGTTAACAGAACGTGTTATTTCCTTGCCAATTCACACAGAAATGGAACAAGAACAACTCGATTATATTTGTGCTGCAGTCGCAGAATACATTAAAAATAATTAATACGGAATTAAAAACTCCAAATCACGAATTGTTAGCATGAAGAAAATAGCTGTCGTAGGTACTGGTTATGTTGGTTTAGTTACAGGAACTTGTTTTGCTGAAACAGGGAATCAAGTAATATGTGTTGATATTGATGCGAAGAAAGTGGAGCGTATGCGCAATGGTGAAATACCCATTTATGAGCCACATCTGGATGTGCTTTTTGAACGCAACATAAAAGCGAATCGCTTAAGTTTCACAACGAACCTTGCAGAAGGAATTCAAGATGCTGAAATCATTTTTTTAGCCTTGCCAACACCTCCAGGAGAGGACGGTTCTGCCGATTTAAGATATATTTTAGGTGTTGCTGAAGAATTAGGCAAACTCCTAACAAATTATAAAGTAATTGTCGATAAGAGCACCGTTCCGGTTGGCACTGCGGATAAAGTACGCGAGATGATTGCAAAAAATGCATCAGTTGATTTTGATGTCGTTTCAAACCCTGAGTTTTTACGTGAAGGTTTTGCTGTTGATGATTTTATGAAACCTGATCGTGTTGTGATTGGAACATCTTCAGTTCGTGCTGAAAAGGAAATGGAACAATTGTACAAACCATTTGTACGTCAAGGAAATCCAATTATTTTCATGGATGAGAAATCTGCTGAGTTAACAAAATACGCAGCAAATTCATTCCTTGCAACGAAAATCACGTTTATGAATGAGATTGCTAACTTCTGCGAAATCGTTGGTGCGGATGTTGACAAAGTGCGTATCGGCATCGGTTCTGATGATCGCATCGGTAAACGCTTTCTTTTCCCTGGAATTGGTTACGGTGGATCTTGTTTCCCTAAAGATGTTCAAGCACTAGTGAATTCAGGAAATGAAAACGGTTTCTCTTTTGAAATTTTAAAAGCAGTAATGACGGTTAATGAAGACCAAAAGACTGTGCTTTTCCCGAAAATGAAAAATTATTTTAAAGGTGATTTGAAAGGAAAGAAAATTGCACTTTGGGGCTTAGCATTTAAGCCAGATACAGATGATATTCGCGAAGCACCAGCATTGTACATGATTGATGCCTTGCTGAATGAAGGTGCTCAAGTTGTTGCGTTTGATCCTGAAGCAATGGAAAATGTTGAAGGACTTTTAGGAAATAAGATTTCTTATGCCACTGATGAATATCAAGCACTTGAAGGGGCTGATGCATTACTTATTTGTACGGAATGGGGGATTTTTAGAAACCCAGATTTTATAAAAATTGGTAACTTGCTAAAAGATAAAGTCATTTTTGACGGTCGTAACTTGTTTGAGACAACTGAAATGAATGATAAAGGATTTTACTACACGTCAATTGGACGTAAAACGGTAAATCAATAATTAAGATGAGCGAACGTAAACGAATATTAATTACAGGTGCAGCTGGATTCCTTGGATCTCATTTGTGTGACCGTTTTATTAAAGATGGTTACCACGTGATCGCAATGGATAATTTAATCACTGGAAGCCTTAAAAATATCGAACATCTTTTTCAACTAGAGAATTTCGAATTTTATAACCACGATGTTTCTAAATATATCCACGTTGCTGGAGGTTTAGATTATATCTTGCATTTCGCATCACCTGCAAGTCCAATTGACTATTTGAAAATTCCAATTCAAACGTTGAAGGTTGGATCTTTGGGAATTCACAATTGTTTGGGACTTGCAAAAGCAAAAGGAGCAAGAGTGCTTATTGCATCCACTTCAGAAGTGTATGGAGATCCAACGGTACACCCTCAAACAGAAGATTATTGGGGAAATGTGAATCCAGTCGGTCCTCGCGGTGTTTACGATGAAGCAAAGCGTTTTCAAGAAGCAATAACAATGGCTTACCATAATTTCCATGGAATTGAAACGCGCATTGTGAGAATATTTAATACTTACGGTCCGCGAATGCGATTGAATGATGGTCGTGTATTGCCTGCCTTTATTGGTCAAGCATTGCGCGGTGAAGATTTAACGATTTTTGGTGATGGTTCACAAACACGTTCTTTTTGCTATGTTGATGATTTAGTGGAAGGAATAGTGCGCTTGCTTCATAGCGATTATCCATATCCAGTAAATATTGGTAACCCTTCAGAAATTTCTATTAAAGATTTTGCAGAGGAAATTATCAAGTTAACTGGAACCAATCAAAAGGTTATTTACAAAGATTTGCCTGTTGATGATCCAAAACAACGTCAACCAGATATTACAAAGGCAAGACAATTATTGAATTGGGAGCCGAAGGTTGATCGCGCAGAAGGATTAAAAATAACGTATGCATATTTCAAAAGCTTATCGCAAGAGGAATTAATGCAAACAGATCATAATGATTTTGATAAATACATCATTCGCTAATGGAATATTTCGCACATCAATCAGCTGTAATTGACGAAGGGTGTCAAATTGGCGAAGGAACCAAAATTTGGCACTTCTCTCATGTAATGCCAAATTGTATTATTGGTGAACGTTGTAATATCGGACAAAACGTTGTCGTTTCACCAGGGGTTATACTTGGGAACAATGTAAAAATTCAAAACAATGTTTCATTGTACACTGGTGTCGAATGTGAAGATGATGTTTTCCTAGGTCCTTCAATGGTTTTTACGAATGTAATTAACCCAAGAAGCGGAGTCAATAGACGTGATCAATACGCAAAAACAATTGTTCGCAAAGGAGCGAGCATTGGTGCAAATGCAACAATTGTGTGTGGACATGATATTGGAGAATATGCCTTTATCGGTGCGGGTGCAGTTGTCACAAAAACAGTACTTCCATTTGCTTTGGTTGTTGGAAATCCAGCAAGACAAATAGGATGGATGAGTGAATTTGGACATCGATTAGAGTTTAATGCTGAAGGAAAGGCAATTTGTCCAGAAAGTCAGCAAGAATATAAATTGGAAAATGGTTTTGTTGTTCGGATGTAAGTGGAGGTCGCGACCTTCACATACATTAACAACAAAAAACAGAACGAAAAAATAAAAGTATGATCACAGAAGATCAAAAAGTAAAATTTGCTGTCGTAGGTGCTGGTCACATCGGTAAGCGCCACGCTGAAATGATTCGTCGCGAAGATGAGGCAGAACTGGTCGCTATGGTTGATGTTCGATCAAAAAGTGATTGTGGCGCTGATGATTTTAATGTGCCATTTTTTGCTTCTATCGAGGAGTTATTAACATCAGGTTTAGAATATGATGTAGTCAACATTTGCACACCAAACGGTTTCCACGCATCTCAAAGTTTGATGGCGCTGGAGTCAAAAAAGCATGTGGTATGTGAAAAACCAATGGGATTGACAAAAGAAGGCTGTGAAAAAATGATTTTCAAATCATTACAAGTTTCTAAGCAAGTATTTTGTGTGATGCAAAACAGATATTCTCCTCCCTCAGAATGGATTAAATCTGTGGTTGAATCAGGGAAACTGGGTAAAATATTTATGGTTCAATTGAATTGTTATTGGAACCGCGACGATCGCTATTACAAAAAAGATGGTTGGAAAGGTACACAAGACTTGGATGGTGGAACATTGTTTACTCAATTCTCTCATTTCATTGATATCATGTATTGGTTATTCGGTGATATCGATAACATTCAAGGAAAATTTGCTGATTTCACGCACAAAGATTCAACAGATTTCGAAGACTCAGGCTTTGTAAGTTTTGATTTTATTGATGGTGGAATGGGAAGTATCAATTACTCAACATCGGTTGCAAACCAAAATTTAGAAAGTTCTATAACCATTATTGGTGAAAAAGGAAGTGTTAAGATTGGTGGACAATATATGAATGAAGTGGAGGTTTGCAATATTACAGATTATGAAATGCCTATTTTAGCTCCAACAAATCCAGGAAACGACTATGGTGCTTATAAAGGTTCTGCAGCCAATCATAATTATGTTATTCGCAATGTGATTGATACTTTGAAAGGTAGAACTTCCGCTACGACCAATGCATTGGAAGGATTAAAAGTGGTAGAAATTATTGAACGTATTTATAAAGTTAGAAATGAACAAT
>JBIIKG010000293.1:0-2549 GCA_044233275.1 Crocinitomicaceae bacterium
GTTGTTCTTATTGCTAATCCAAAGTCGATTAAATGAATTGTAAGTTGCTCATGTTTTTCATAGATCAAAATATTAGAAGGTTTTATATCACAATGAACAATACTCTTTTGCCTCATTTCTTCAAAAATGGGAATAAGTGCGAGAGTGATTTTTTTCAAGGTTTCGACTCTGTTTTTCTTCTTGATTTGCTTCCAAAATTTATCTAAAGTTATTCCTTCTTTGTATTTCAAAACCAACAATATTTCACTGTTAGTTTCACTAAATTCAACCACTTGAGGTAAAGAATGATTCTCAAAAGTAAAGATCGATTCATTTCTAAAACGCAACTGGATTTGTTCATTTTGAGTTTCTTTCTGAATTGTCTTTAGAACGAAATTTTCACCTGTTTCCTTTGATTGAATCAAATATACTTTTCCGAATTTACGTCTAGCTTGTCCGCCCAATTCTTCAACAATTCGATATTTCTCTGAGATGCGCATCTTAGGACAAACATAAAACAAAAAAAGGCCCGAAGGCCTTCAAATTATAAATTTACTTTCATTCCGAGTTGAAATGCTCTTGGCATTCCAGGTCGAAAGCCTGCAGGTCGAATAGCGACAACATAAACAGTATTGCCAATGTTTGTAGCACTTGCAAAGAAGGAAATGTTTTTATTTATCGTAAATTTTGCGCTTGCATCCAGTACAAGATAACTTGGAATTAATTGATCTTCCAAAATTTCACCTTGTCCAGCAGAAGCGCGCATTTCACTTGTGTATTTCAAACCAAAATTCAAACTAAAACGAGCATGTTCCAAGGAAAGATTAGTTGAAAATTGGTGCGTTGCTAAGTATGGTAATTGATCACCAGAAGAAACGTTGCCCCAGTCTTCATTCGTGCTTGCAAATGACGATTGGAAGTATGCATCTGTTAATGTATAGCCAATTGTTAGTGGCAAGTTGAATTTGCTTTTGAAAGAATGCATCAAATCATAAATAGCCTGAAATTCGATTCCTTGCGTTAAAGCTTTACCACCATTAAAAAAGTCACCTGTTCCAGCGCCACCACCTGCAGCCAGATCTGCACCTAACAAATTTTCATATTGATTCATGAAACCGACCAATTGTCCTGAAAAACCTGGTCTGTAGTATTTAATTCCAACTTCATAATTGATTGATTCTTCCGGAAGAGATCCTTCTTTTACTCCAGCTGGAGCAAAACCTTTGTGTAATCCAAGAAACGCAGCTAAGTGAAGATTGACTTTAAAGTCCAAAGCTATACCCGGTATAAAAGCAGAAATTTGATTTTGATTCTCAACTAGGGCTGTTCCCAATCGATTTGGATCATTCTTGCCGTAATCTTTTTCAGTAAGTGTTATATATTCGTGACGAACTCCTGTCGTTGCTGTCCAGCGCTTATAAATCAACTTGTATTGAATGTAGCTAGCCGCTGCAATTGCAAAATTAACTCGGTTACTTTCTCTTCCAGCATCTCCAGCTTTAGTTAAAAGCATTATACTGTCAACCATTTTATATTGATCTTCATATTGATAACGGTCTTGTTCATCTTGGTGATATCTAAATCCTAGATCAATTTTGTGCTTCAAATATCCTGTTTTAAAATCAAAACCGATTATTGTTTGAACCCCTTGCGAATAATATTCACGATTGTTCCCTTTAACATATAATGCATCGTTTAAAACACTTGACTGTCCTCCAATAATCGCATATGAATCATTGAATGCTAAAGGATCTTCAAGGATAGCCGAAATCGATTTCTTAATACCTGTGCTATCCTTCACTGCATCTAGTTTATACCAATTCCGCTTGAAATCATTGCGATAAACTGTAGAACTAATTGACATGAATTTCAAAGGTTGAATAAAATAATTCGCAGATAATTGGCGCTGTTTTGTTGTCATGTTATCCATTTGAGAAGCAGCATAACGTCTGTTTGGATTTAGGTCAAAATCCGCTTTTGCTAATCCCAAGTATGTCTCGTTTGAATTTTCAAATGTTTCACCTACTTTAAAGGTCAGGGCTTGATAAATTTTAGCCGTTTTCTTCGAGTTGAATCGCAATTTAAACAGGTAATCAGCTTTATCAAATCCAGTTGATCCACCATTGTCTAAGACTTTGAAACCATCTGCGCTATGTTGAAAAGTTTCAACTGAATAAGCAACTTGCTCATGGCTATTTCCAGCAAATGCATGCAAAATGCGATTTCCGAAACTTCCCGCACTTAAACTTACACGAGCTGCCAATTGTTCTGGAAGTTGTGTTGACAGCATATTAATTGCACCACCCGTTGTATAGGGTCCGTACTTTATTTGACTACTTCCTTTCAAAATTTCAATTGATTGCATACGACCAATTGTTGGGAAATAATAGGCAGCAGGAGCAGAGTAGGGTGCTGGTGCCATCAAAATTCCATCTTCCATAATGGTGATTTTTGAAGAACGTTCTACGCCAGAGCCGCGCAAGCCTATGTTTGGGCGCAATCCAAAACCATCCTCCTCTTGTATATTGACACCAGGAATGGATCGTAAGGTTCTATTGATGTCAGTGTAG
>JBIIKG010000038.1:0-17541 GCA_044233275.1 Crocinitomicaceae bacterium
GTAGTTGAATTTTTGTAATTCCTTTGGAGAAAGATAATACGCTGAACCAGGTAATTCTTTGATTCCTTTTTCGCTTCCGATAATCGTTGATTGTTGAACAATCGCCTCTGGCAAATCCATTACCGGTTCGATTAAATAGAGCTTTAGATTGACAGTAGCATTCTCTGCCAATCCAATTTTGGTGACTTGAGTAATATAATTTGAATGACTAATTGTTATTTTTCTATTTCCTTCTGGAAGTGCTGTAAAACTAAATTCACCTTTACTGTTTGTTTGAGTGCGGAAATCTGAATCAATCTCAACAATGACTCCTGGTATAACATTCGTACTATCTGATGCGCTATAAATTACACCTCGCAAAACAGATTTGTTTTGAGTAAAACTTCCAAATGCAATGAGTAGAAAAAGGAATGTTATATTTGTTTTCATGTGTATTTTATTTTGACAAAGATGGTAAGCTTGGCAAAATGTGGCAATACCATAAAAGAGGTATTTTAGACTCATTCTAAATAAAAAAATTAATCTAAAGAGCATGCAAAAGATATTGTTGGCTGATAGTGGCGGAACACGAACCGATTGGTGCTTGATTACTGAAGGTGATCAAAAACAGTTTTTTACAGGTATTTCTTATCATCCAGTTCAATGGAATGAAGATTTTTTAAAGGAACAATCTCAATATTGGTTAACAAATCCTGATTTAACAGCCGCAAAACTTATTTTTTATGGTGCAGGCTGCATGAATCCTCTCGTAGTAAATCGAATGAAAGACGCATTCATTTCTTGGGGTTTTTCATCCGTTGAAATTCATTCGGATGTTCATGCAGCTGGTGTTGCGTCTTTTGGAAGTGCTCATGGTTTTGTGGCAATAATGGGAACGGGATCTGTCTTTGCAGAAATGAATAATAAAGAAATAATCCAATTGCGTGGCGGTTTGGGTTATTTGTTAGGAGATGAAGGGAGCGGTTTTTATTTCGGAAAGTTGTTGATTCAAAAATACCTTAACAATCAGTTCGATGCACATTTGACGGAGGAATTGAGATTGCTAATAGGTAATAGATCTGAAGTAATAAATAAGGTATATCAACCTGAAGGAAAAGCATTCATATCTTCTTTAGCTGCAACAGTTGCTAACATCGACCATGCATCTATACATTCTGTGCATGAAGAGAATATCCGCATATTTTTAGATCCTTTTATCGAATCAATCAAAGAGAAAGGGATTTCATTTTGTGGCAGTTATGCTTGGGGTAGACAAGAACAAGTGATAAAAATACTCGGAGAAAGTAACATTAACACATATAAATTCGTAAAGGAACCTATCGCTGAATTAGCTAAATATACAGTGAAACATACAGTTTAATCAATGGGAGGTCGCTTTTAAACGATTTAAGGAGCGTTTATATACTAAAAATCATGTTTCATCTATTGAAAAATGTAGTTGGTAGAAAAGATGACTAGACTAACAAAAATAAAATGCAAATTGCAGTGTAAAAAAACAAATTATGGGTCCTTTAATCATTGATTGCACTCCTCAGACACCTTCAATTCACTTTGATGATGCAGCAGGATATATGGAGATCAAAGGAAGATCGATTCCAGATCAACCTGATGAGTTTTGGTTACCAATTCTGAATTGGTTTGAGTCGTATATGTTAAATCCTAGGGATAAAACTAAGGTTGTCATTGATTTAGAATATTTCAATATTTCTTCTTCAAAGCGAATTCTATTTTTACTTTACAAACTAAATGAACTAGTTGACAGTAAGAAGGATGTTCATGTTGAATGGTTGTACAGAGAATCAGATGAAGATATGTATGAAGTTGGCCAAGATTATGCTTACATGGTGAAAGTTCCTTTTGTTTTTAAAGAATATGTCGATCCAGATATTGCAATTGCAATTTAAAAATAGAAAGCACTTCATTTGAGGTGCTTTTTTTGTTTTACCGTTTAATTGGCGAAATGTATTATTTTTGTTTTCAATATGCGTTTACTAAAAGAAATTCCACACGAAAGATACAAGATTCAACTCTTCAATTACAATCAAAAGTACATTGTTAAGATTGAATTGGGACAGTTTGAGCAAACCTTTAAGATTGGTGAACTTGATGTTGATAGTTTGGAAGAAGTGGAGCGCATGATTACTCCCGAATTACTTAGTAATTCACTGAAACGTTTTGTTGAAATGAGAAGTGATTGGGAAAATGCATTTAATCTTAAAAATCGTTTACATGAAAATAGTTAATTCTTTGATGATCACTGCTTTTGCAGTAGGACTTTTGACTGCTTGTGGTAAAAGTGAAAAAGCGAAAGAAAACACAACTCCGAAAGTGGAAGCACGTTCAATGGGTGAGTTGAAAATCGCTTACTATGACAGCGATAGCTTGAAAAAGTATTTTGTATATTACAAGGAACAAGATTCATTGGTAACAAAAAAGCAATTGACATTTCAAAAAGAATTAGAACGTAGAAGAAAAGATTTTGAAGGTTTTGTTGTTCGAAATGAGCAAAAAGCACAAAGCGGTTTACTTTCTCAAAATGAAATGATGCAAATTCAACAGAAAATGCAACAAATGGAGCAAGATTTAATGCGCTACCAGCAAGAACAAGGTAGTAAATTGGAGGAAGAAACTATGAAAAAATTGGATGAAATTTCAAAGAAAATTATTGCTTTAGGTGAGAAATTTAGTAAAGAAAATAAAATAGATGTGTTCTTTATGCATGGTAATGGTGGACAAATAAATTACATCAATCCGTCTATGAATGTTACAAAAGAATTTGTTGCTTATTTGAATCAAAATCAAGCTGACATTGAAAAAGATTTAAAATAAGATGTTAATTGCCAATCAAAAACAACAAGAAAATATAGCAGAGTACATTTTGTACATGTACCAAGTTGAGGACGTTGTGCGTGCTTATAATTTGGATTTAGATCGTCTAATGCAAGAATTTGTTGGACCTCAAATTACAAATCCCTCCTTTTCCTTACAATATCATAAATGGTATGCTGATATCATTTCACAAATGAAGTCACAACGCATTGAAAAAACGGGACATTTGAATGAACTTAAGGATATTTTAATTGAATTATCATATCTGCACAATACCCTGATTAATTTGGCAGATGATCATAAATACAAAGGTTTGTTTAGTTCCGCATTATCTTTTATTAATGAGTTCAAAGAAAAATCAAATCTAAAAGATAAGAACGAGATCGAAATTGCATTTCACGCTTTGTATATGAAATTACTGATGCGACTAAAAAAACAAGAAATCAGTTCAGCAACTGAGGAGGCATTCGATTCAATGAGAATACTTTTGGCCTATTTAGCAAAGGCTTACCATCAAATGAAGAATGGAAGCATGGATTTTTTAAAAAATTAATTTTATTTCAGAATATTTTACCAGGATTCAAAATTCCTTTTGGATCAAATACTGTTTTTATTTGGCGCATAAGGTTTAAGGATACTTCTGGAAAGGCAATGTCCATATAGGGTTTTTGTACCAAGCCAATTCCATGTTCACCTGATATTGTTCCGCCTAGTTTAACAACTTCACCGAATAATTCTCGAATAGCAAAAGTTAATTCGTTATTCCATTTTTCATCATCCATCTCACCTTTAATAATGTTAATGTGCAGATTGCCGTCACCAGCGTGACCATAACAAACAGAATGAAATCCAAATTCTTTTCCAATTCGTTTGACGTGGAATAGTAAATCTGGAAGCGCAAATCTAGGTACAACTGTATCTTCTTCTTTGTATATCGATTGAGATTTTACCGCTTCCCCCGCTTTTCTTCTAAGCGACCATAATCCTTGTTTCTGGGCTGCAGTTTCTGCAAAAAGAATTTCATCTGTTTCGAAATTTTCTAAAACTGCCATAATCTTTTCACAATCCAACATCAATTGGTCAGGATCAAAGCCATCGACTTCAATCAAGAGATGAGCTGCATGATTGTCGGCAACATGCAATGAAAAATCATTAGTAAAGGCTTGAGTCCAAGTTAAAGCATCCCGTTCCATGAATTCTAAACCACTTGGTGTAATTCCAGCTTGAAATATCGCGGCAACAGCCTCGCATGCTTTCTGAGCATCGTAAAACGGCACAAGCATGAGTAAATCGTGCGTAGGATGAGGAATAAGTTTCAGTACAATTTTTGTGACCACTGCCAATGTTCCCTCAGAACCTACAATGAGTTGGGTTAAATTGTAACCAGTTGCATTCTTCAATACATTCGCACCTGTCCATATAATCTCCCCAGTAGGTAATACAAGCTCTAAATTCAGCACATAATCTTTTGTGACACCATATTTCACTGCTTTTGGTCCGCCAGAGTTTTCAGCAATATTTCCGCCAATAAAACAACTTCCTTTACTAGCAGGATCAGGAGGGTAGAACAACCCTTTTTCTTTTACTGCATCTTGCAAAACCTGTGTTATAACCCCAGGCTCTGTAATTACTTGGTGATTCTTTTCGTCAATCTGAAGAATTTTATTGAAGCGTTCCATGGACAACAAAACTCCACCTTTTATAGCTAAAGCACCCCCACTTAATCCTGTTCTTGCTCCGGCTGGAGTGACAGGAATTGAATGTTCGTGACAATAGGCCATTATCTGAGAAATTTCATTGACTGTTTCAGGTTTTAATACAAATTGAGGCAGAAAATGAAGATCTTCTGTTTCATCATGATCGTATTCCTTGCAATCAACTTGAGCGCTCAGACAGCGATTACCGATTAAATTTGTAAAAAAAAGTGCATGTTTGTTCAAATCCATCATCAACTTCTTATTCTTCAATTATATAACTAGAATTCAAATGTGGGATTTCAACTTCCCATTTTAGTTCTGTTTCGATTTTTACTCTAAGGCTATCGCTTTGATGCAATTCCCCATGATTTAAAAAGATGGTTTTAGGTGCTTTTTCGAAATGTTTCAACCATTCCATCATTTCACTTTGGTCACCATGAGCAGATAAGGAAGTTAGATTTCGAATTTGGCATCTTACCTTTCGGTATTCACCAAAAAATTTAATTTCTCTCGTACCCTCGGTAATTGCTCTTCCCCTTGTTCCTTCGCCTTGAAAACCAACAAAAAGTAAAGTGTTACGATCATTATCAATGTGATTATTTAAGTAATGTAAGATGCGTCCACCTTCCATCATTCCACTGCCTGCAATAATTATTTTGGGTGATTTATCCATCACCAAGGCTTTTGATTCTTCGTATGTATTCACAAATCGAACATCTTCATACATGCGATTTATCTCGTAGTTTGAAATGTTCTGCAATTCATGATATTTATTATAAACATTCGTTGCATTCACACCCATAGGAGAATCCAAATAGATTTGCATTTTTGGCAATTTTTCTTCTTCTGCTAATTGGTATAGAAGGTAAATGATTTCCTGTGTTCGTTCAACTGCAAATGAAGGAATCATTAAAATACCCCGGTTGTCATATGTTTCTTGAACTACTTTAAGTAATTCTTCCTTAACATCCGTTTCAGGGTGAAGTCGATCTCCATAGGTTGATTCAAGAATGATGTAATCTGCTGTTTTAATTTTTTTAGCTGGATACAATAACATGGGTTCCGTGCGACCAATATCACCTGAAAAAATGAATTTTTTATCAGCAATATTTAAATCAACAAATGCAGAACCTAAAATATGCCCATTATTTAAAAATTGAAAAGAAATTTCCTCATCAATTACAATTGTTTCATTAAATGATTGACTTGAAAAATGTTTCATTGTATGCTGAACATCCTGAACAGTATATAAAGGTTTAGCTTTTGGATGTTTCGAGTAATTATGAGTATTTGCACGTTCAGCATCTTCTTCTTGAATTTTCGCACTATCCAATAGGATTATTTGTGCTAATTCTTCTGTAGGTTCTGTACAATATATTTTTCCCTTATAACCATTCTTTATGAGAACAGGTAAGTAACCACAATGGTCCAAATGCGCGTGGGTGAGGATTATGGCATCAATTGTATCGGGTTCAATTGGAAAAGGTGCCCAATTCATGTTTCTTAACTCTTTCAGTCCTTGAAATAGTCCGCAATCCACAAGAATACGCTTGCCGTTTGATTCAATTAAAGTTTTCGAACCTGTTACTGTTCCTGCTCCTCCAAGAAAGCTAATTTTTAAATTGTTTGTTGATTTTTTCATGCTTCAGAATCTCTATTCAAATGTACTCAATATAAAACTAAAAAGGCGGACAATGTCCGCCTTAATATTTAAATAAATAGCTGTTAATTTCCTTTGATTTCAAATTCTGTTCGTCTGTTTTGCTGACGACCGTCTTCAGTATTATTTGAGGTTACCGGTTTAGCAGAGCCATATCCTTTAGCACTCATTCGATTCTCAGCAATTCCTTTTGAAACTAAGTGTTTCACAACTGCTTCTGCACGCGATTGAGATAGTGTTTCATTCAATGTTGCCGAACCAGTGTTGTCGGTATGACCAGAAATCTCAATTTTTAAACTTGGAACATCTTTCATCAATTTTACCAAACGATCTAATTCTGCGTTCGATTCTGCTCTTAATGTTGCTTTTCCAATGTCAAAGAAAATATTGCGCAAAGCAATTTTACTTCCAATTGCAATGTTTTTCAACTCGATTTCCTTGTTTACTAAATTGTCTGCAGCACCCATAGGGATGTCAAAATTCTCAGAGTGAAACAAGTACTTTTCTGCCTTTACAGCAATACCATAATTCTTTCCAGATGCTAAAGTGATGATGAATTTACCCGTTGCACTATTCGTAACAAATGTTTCAATAACTTTTCCCGTTGTATTGTCAGTAATTTCAATACTTGCCTCAACGGGTTTTTTTGTCAAAGCATCAACAGTGATTCCTTTAAATACAGTGAATGATTTTTTATTTACCTCAACGGTTCCTTCAACCTGAGCATCTTTCATTGGTTGAGCGCGTGAAGCTAACAAATAATCTTCCATATCCGTGATCGGCGCTTTTTCTGGTCCCCAAAATGTTACTTTATAAATATCATAGCCACCGCTTCCACCAGCGCGATTTGATGAAATATAAGCAAATTTCCCATTGGCAGTTGATGCAAAAAAGAAATCATCATAAGGAGTATTGATAGGGTAGCCTAAGTTGACCGGTTTAGACCATTGTCCAGCAACTTTTTCTGAAACAAAGATGTCATATCCGCCAATTGATCCAGTTCCTTGTGAAGCAATATACATGGTTTCTCCATCTAAATGTAAATAAACGGGTCCATCATCAAATTTCGAATTACAGGTTCCCAGCATTGCTGCTGCCATGTAATCTTTTTGAATTTTGCTTTGCATGGCGCTATACATAAGATCATAACCATTTTCTCTGCTGTCATTGTCTCTAGCAAAGAAAATACTCCAACCGTCAGAACTGTAAGAAGCATAACGTTCGTTTGCTTTTGTTGAGGAGATTTGAAAGTGCAGCGGTGTTGGATCTGTCCATGTTAAGCCGACTAATTTACTTTCGAAAATATCAGTTTGGCCATTTACATCACGGTGCAAGAGCATTTTTGTCCCGTCATAACTCAAGTTATTGGAAACATCATCACCAGTTGAATTAACAGTTCCTTTTAAAGCTTGAGGTTTTGCCCACTTTCCATCTCGCAAAGTCGACGAGTAAATATCATTATCGTAACCACCAACAATATTCGCTGTGTGACCATTAGATCGATTAGACGTTAGCACTATCTCAGCACCATCAGTTGAAATAGAAGGAGCAATTTCATCATTAGGTGAGTTTAGTTCTGGTATATTATCAACCCAAGCTCTAATTGGATTTCCTACCGCCGTCTTTGCTAATTTACATTCACCTTTGTGTTGTGCAACGAATTTCGAGAAATTATCCGCTTTTTTGTAGCCATCTTCAAATGCTTGGTATGATTTCAAAGCATCATCAAATTTCTCTTCTAACTGAAAAGCATATCCGATATAATAGTTTAAAAATGGATCACACGCTGGATCTAATTTTTGTGCTTTTTTGAGAAATTCGATGCATTTAAACGGATCAGTCGAATTTGCATGACAAACACCAATTTTGAAATTAATTTCCGCATTATTCGGATTGAATTTCTGTGCAATAAGGTATTCTTTCAATGCCAATTGATAATTAAATCCTGGACTTTGAACCACAAACAATGCTTCGTTCGCAATGGTGAAAAACTCATCACCTTTCTTAATTGCATCCGTGGCCTTTTTTAATCCTTCTTTGTCATCCTTAAAGTTAGCCGCTTTAAATTCTACATTTTGACCGAATGCAATAATAGAAACTAGTAGAAAGGCGCTTGCTATAAAAAATATTTTTTTCATCTTGATAAATCTTATTAGTTACAATTACTTGAATAGTAATTCTTTCCTAGTTCAACACCTAATTCCTTTGCCTTATGCCAATCATCACAAGCACCTTCCATGTCGCGCAACATCTCTTTAGCATTGGCTCTGTTTACATAGGCATTTCCGTAATTTGAATCACTTTTCAATGCTTTCTCGGCCATTTCAAGCGCCTTTTTGTAATCTTTTTGCTTGAAATAAACAGCGCTTAAATTAGATGCAGAAGGAGCGTAACTTGAATTCAGTTCTAACGCTTTTTCAAAATCCTTTTTGGCGTCATCCATTCTTTTTTGCTCCATTTGAGTTGCGCCACGATTATTGTAGGCCATATAGAAATTTGGATCAACAGAAATTGCACGATTAAATGCTGCCATTGCACCTGCATAATCTTTCATTTTCTTTTTAGTCGTACCGATGTTATTTAATACAAATGCAAGCTTTGGATTTTTTTTCACTGCTTCTTCATATTCCAATATGGCTTTTGGATAATTTCCTAACATGCGATAACAGCTCCCGCGATCATTGTATGCAAATGCAAAATTTGGATCTAACTCAATGGCTTTGGTAAAATATTTAATAGCACCATTATAATCTTGCTGTAAAAAACGCAACGTACCATAGTTATAGTGCGCTTTAGGATTTGTTGCGTCCAGTTGAATTGATTTTTCGTAATCCTTTTCAGATTTTAAATAATCATTCAACCCCTGATAAGCTCTGCCTCGTTGAAAGAATGCTTTTGAATATAATGGACTCTTTTCAATCAAAGTAGTCAAGGATTTTATCGCATCGCTATATTTTTCAGCTTCATTTTCAGCCACACCTTTATTGTAGTATGCTGCTGTAAAATTTGCGTCAAATTGCACGGACTTTGCAAATTCCTGAATGGCAGAAGTATAATTCTTCGCGTTAAAGTATTCAATCCCCTTATTATAAGATTCTTGGCTTTTTGCAATTGCATCATTCTGAATGTTCAATGCTGTAATTGAATCGCGATAAGCTTTTTCCTGCGGAGTTAATTCTTCTTGTGCATTTGACTGAAAACCAGTCAATAATAGGATTAATAGTAGTTTTAGTTGTGGTTGTTTCACGGTTTTTGTTTTTAACTTTATCGATACCTAAAATAAGAAATAATCAGGTTCCAACTAAAATTAGTTTTCAACAAAACCAAAAATGTTAACTTAGCCATTCAAATTAGTAATATGTCAAAAGAGGTATTTATTGTTGACGGAATTCGCAGTGCAATTGGGAATTTTGGAGGAACACTTTCTAACATGCGTGCAGACGATTTAGCCGCACATGTGATTCGTACTTTAGTTGAACGAAATAAAAACCTTGACCCAAATCTTATTGAAGATGTAATCTTCGGTTGTGCCAATCAAGCGGGTGAGGACAATCGAAATGTAGCGAGAATGGCAGGGTTGTTAGCTGGATTACCCGCTCAATCGGGAGGAGAAACCGTAAATCGTTTATGTGCTTCAGGAATGGCTTCAACAATAAATGCAGCTAGAGCGATAAAAGACGGTGCGGGGGATGTATATATTTCTGGTGGTGTTGAGCATATGACACGTGGACCATGGGTGATTTCAAAAACATCTAGTGCTTACGGTCGTGACGCGCAAATGTATGATTCTTCCTTCGGATGGCGTTTTATAAATCCGAAAATGGAGGAATTATATGGCGTTGATAGTATGGGAGGAACAGCTGAAAATCTAGTTGAAATGTATGGTATCTCAAGAGAAGATCAAGACAAATTCTCACTTTGGTCGCAACAAAAAGCAGCAAATGCAATTAACTCAGGTCGCTTAGCAGAAGAAATTACTCCGATTTTAATTCCAGTAAAAAGAAAAGATCCAATTGTTTTTGATACAGATGAATTTGCTCGTCCAGAAACGAGTTTAGAAAGTTTAGGAGGTTTGCGACCAGCTTTTAAAAAAGATGGAACAGTTACAGCTGGAAACGCATCCGGACTGAATGACGGAGCTGCTGCTTTGTTATTAGCATCTGGTGAAGCTGTAAGTGAACACAATTTGAAACCATTGGCACGCATTGTTAGCGCAGCTGTAGCGGGTGTGGAGCCTCGAATCATGGGTATCGGCCCAGTTTACGCCTCGCAAAAAGCATTAGACCGTGCAGGGTTGACATTGAATCAAATGGATATTATTGAAATAAACGAGGCATTTGCCGCCCAAGTTTTGGCTTGTACACGACAAATGGGGCTAGCGGATAATGATCCGAGAATTAATCCAAATGGTGGGGGTATTGCACTGGGCCATCCGCTAGGAATGTCAGGAGCACGTATTTTACTTTCCGCAGCAATTGAATTACAAAAAACGAATAAGCGTTATGCCTTGGTAACCATGTGTATTGGTGTTGGACAAGGATATGCAACAATTATAGAGCGCGCTTAACCAACCAATTTTTGATTTAAATCGTTAAAGAACCGTGGTAAAAAAAATTATATTCTTTTGTTCACTGAGCTCACTTCTTGCTACTTCTTGTAGAAAAGAGAAAACCTCTTGGGACACGGATTGGGTGGTGCCAATTGTCAATGACACACTTTCCTTGAAAAACTTAGTAAATGATTCAACCTTAGCAGTTGATGTAAACTCATTTTACGTAGTAGATTTATCACGAACTATCCTCAATATTGGTTTAGCAGATATTTTAACCATTCCAGATACAGTAATAAATCAAGTTTTTTCGTTGACTTCTGGAACACTAAACGTCCCACCTGGATTTAACATTGTCAACCAGATTGAAGAGCACACAATCAATATACCTTCGATGGAATTGAAAAAAATTCATGTTTCAAATGGAATAATTAAAGTAAAGGTATTTAATCCACTTGCGACAGTCGCATTTTTTACGGTTAAATTGCCGGGAGTAACTAAAGATGGAATAGAATTTTCACAAAATTATGCAGCACCTCCAGGTACAATTGCAAATCCAGGTGTTGCAAACGCTACTTTGGATATCTCAGATTATTGGATTGATTTAACGGGTGAGTTCGGGACGGATTTTAATGTTTTACAATCCAAACTAATTGTAAATTCAGATCCTGCAGGACCAGCTGTCACCATTTCTAGCGCACAAGACTTCAAGGTAGAGGCAGAGTTTAAAGATCTTAAAGTTGATTATGCTCGTGGCTATTTTGGGAATAAAATTGTGACAGATACAACTTCATACAACATTGATTTGATGCAGAATGTAGTGAGTGGAGCAATTGATTTACCGCAGACAGCAATTCGTTTTGAAATTGAAAATGGTTTGAAAGTAAGTTCCAGAGCAACGATTACACAAGTTACAAATACAAACAATGTTGCCAATACTGTGAATCTAAGTTCTGCGCAAATGAACAATCCAATTTATTTGAATCAAGCAACCGGTTCTTGGTCAACTTTAACGCCTTCAACTCAAATTGTTGAATTCAATTCCTCCAATAGTAATGTGGAAGCATACATTGAAAATTTAGGTGTCACCCACACTGTTGGATATAAAATAGAGTTGAATCCTTATGGAAATGTTTCCGGTGGTTATGATGAAATTTTTCCTTCAAGTCGTTTAAAAGTTAAATTGAAAGCAGAGTTGCCTTTAACAATTGGCGTTGATGGCCTGACCTTAAAAGACACATTTGATTTAGATATTAAACAAGATTTAGAGAAATCACATTTGGAATCAGGTGATATTGTGCTGAATGTTACAAATGCTTTTCCGTTCAAAGGAACCGTGATTCTGTATTTATTGAATGAACAAGGTCAATACATGTATACGATTTATGCTTCATCACCAATTCAATCATCTCTTTATGGAACGATTGATCCCGCAGATAACTTGCAAAAGCAAAAATCTGAGGTTCATGCAATTTTAACAGAATCGATGTTACGTGATTTGGACTTAATCAAAAAAGTAAGTTTGGAAGTGAGATTAGACACTCCGGATCCATTAACTTCTTTGAATCAACAAGTCGCTGTGCCAGCTGGTGCTTTTATGGCAGTAAAAATGAAGGCTCTATTTAGAGTAAAAGCGAAGATATAAGATGAAGAAAAGCCTTTTATTTTACAGTTTTATTTTCAGCTTTTTTACAAGCTTCACGCAACATTTGATTCCGATTCAATACGATACACTTATTCATAAATATGAAGTAATTACAACAGGTGTAGCTGATTTCGGAGCTACGGGGATTGAGCGTCAATTTAGTTCTAAGCTTTTATTTGGTGGCGAAATTACGAATGAAATTAAAGACGCTTCATTTGATAAGCACAAAGGATTGAATCGTTTTGGAGCAGATGTGCAAGCCGAAGTTGAATTTAGAAATTACAAAACGAATTTTTTCAAACAAGAGAATATTGGTTGGTTGATCAAGGGAGGATATTACAATTTTGGTTCAGCCTTATATACGAGCGATTTGTTTGGTTTGGCATTTTATGGAAATCAACGTTATTTGGGCGAATCAATTGACTTGACTGGTAGTAGTTTCGGTGCTTGGTCATATCAGAAAATTGGATTTGGTATTGTTGATAAAAAAACAAAATCTAACCTTTCTTTAAATTTTTATTCTATTTCTGGATTTGGAGGTTCAAAAATAGAGCAAGGAAGTATTTTCCAAAATAGTGAAGCAGATTCAATTAGTATTCGTTATGACGGTTATGCAGAGTATTCTTCAAGTAGTAAATTTATGAAAGGTTGGGGGATCGGAATTGATTTTGATGTTCGACTACCTGTTCAAATAAAACCAGAAGAGACTTCATATATCCAAATTTTAGTAAAGAATGTCGGTGTTGCATTCTTGCCTGATGTTAAAAGATACGAAGCTGATTCAAGTTTTACGTATGAAGGATTATCGTTTTCGCAATTATTTGGAGATGCGGCAATTTTTGGTGATTCTTTTTCGCTATTAGATACACTGAATGTTAAAGAAGTAAGCTACAACAAAATTGCTTTATTACCAGGTTTTTTACAAATAGGTAAAATAGTTGATAATCAGAGTTCTAAAAAAATACAAAGCTTTTTCGGAGTTAGAATGTATCCTTCTTTGACTTTAATCCCGATGATTTACGCTGGCGCAAATTATAAACCAATCAAGTGGTTACAAGTTGGAGCAAATGTAAGTTACGGAGGATATTCTAAATTACGATTTGGACTTTATTCGTCCTTTAATTACAAACAATTTGATATTGGATTGGCAACTGAAGAAGTTGTTGGCGCCGTTTCAGGAAGGGGAATGGGCGAATCAGTTGTATTTCGTTTAAGATGGAAAGTATGAGAAAGATAATTATTTTGATGGTATTTACTTGTTGCTACTCATTCTTTTCAATGAGTCAAATTAAGTTTTTCAAAGTTTTTGCTGATAATGGTTACGATTTCGGTCAAGGAATTATCGAATTAGCTGATAGTTCATACATCGTCACAGGTAGTTCGAGTAGTTTTCTTGATGCACCTTCTCAAGCATATATATTAAAAATTGATAAAAATGGAAATCATTTATGGGCCAAGCATTTTGGTGGATCAGAAGCTGATTTGGGAAGAAGAATTTTAAATTGGAATGATTCCGTTTTTTTTATTGCTGGATACAGTAATTCGTTCAGCACGGGTGATTTTGATTTTCATTTATGGAAAGTAAACAAGAATGGAGAATTCATTTCAGAAAATTCTTACGGCAATTCAGGTTGGGAAAAAATGAATGACGCTTTAATTACACTTGATTCATCTATTGTTATGGTTGGACAAACAAGCAGCACTTCAAATAGTAATGGGAATTTTTATATTGTTAAAACCGATCACAACGGTGATACGTTGTGGACACGAAATTTTGGTTCAATAGGTGAGGATGCACTCAATTCAGTCAAACAATTAAATGACACAACGTTTTATGCTGTTGGTTCTCAATACAATGTCGATTCAACATTAACAAAAGGAGCTGTTGTGCGATTTTATTCGAATGGTGTGATTGATTGGGTGAAGGAATATGGAAATTATGGGGCATATGAACTAAATGATTTTTATTTCATCTATAACATGATGTATTGCGCTGGTTCAAGGATCCACCCAATTGACGGTGATAAGGATGAGTATTTACTTCGGATGGAGAACAATGGAATTCAAGAAAGCGAAGAAACACCTCACGCAGAAGGAGATAAAGTAGTGAAAGGTGTTGCTAAGTATGGTAGTGCAGGAATGGCTTATGTAGCTGCAGAATTCAAGGATCAATATTCTGCTGGATACAGCACCGATGTTATTTACAATCGCTACTATGAATCGCTTTATTGGGATAATAATTTTGTTGTCGTTCCTTTTCCTTTAGAAGAAACACATGGTGAATTAATCAAAACAATAGACGGTGGTGCAATTGCAACTGGTTCGTTTGCTTCTGGAGATTTTGGTGGAAGTGCTGTTTATGTCATTAAAATTGGTCCAAATGATAATTATCCAGTCGTTAATTTATCAAATACAGAAAGTTTGGTCTTTTTGAATGAAACAGAAATGGATAACAATTTTTCTATTTACCCAAATCCAACTGCTAACCAATTTACAGTTTCTGTTGCTGAAAAAGTAACTGTTCGAATTGTAGATGTGAATGGGCGAGAATTATCTACTGAAATTATAAAGGAAGCAAAAGGATACAATGTCTCTCAATGGGATGCAGGTGTTTACTTCGTAACGGTTGAAAAGGAAAACGGAGCGAAATCAACTAAAAAGTTGATTGTTCAATAATTTACCACTCAAAAGCTTCTTTCGAAAACCATTTATCTTGCACGCGTAGTGTTTGTTCGATAATGTCACGGACACAATTTTGACCTCCATTATAGGGTGATTCATAATGTGAAATTTCTTTGATTTCAACAGCAGCATCTTGCGGACACGCTGCTAAACCAACAGTTGACATTACTTCATAATCTGGAATGTCATCACCCATATAAACAATCTCTTCATCCTTCAAGTTGTGGCGCCTTTTAATGTCTTCATATACAGCCATTTTATTGTAAGACGAGAGGTGAACTTCTTTTACACCAAGTCCTAATAAACGGTCTTTTACATCTGAAGAATTTCCGCCGGTTATGATGAAAATTGAATAACCCATTTTTGAAGCATATTGCAGCGAATATCCATCTTTAGCATTTAGGGTGCGGAGAACTTCTCCTTGAAACAAGAGCACTTCACCATTCGTTAAAACGCCATCAACATCGAACATAAACGTAGAGATGTTATTTAATCGTTCTTTATAGCTAATCATTTTTTATAAATGTCAATTATGCTCTTGGTGAGCAGTGAATAAATTTCTTTTTGTGTGCCACTTAACATTTCTTCATGTTGATGAATGATAGTTCGATCATTTCTTCGTGCGGGTCCAGTTTGAGCGTCGTGCGGATTCATTGAATCAAGTTTATTCACCGTTTCCTTCAGTAGAGGAAGCAAATACTCCCAGTTTAATTCTCTTTTGTCAAGAATTTCCTTGGACTGATAAATTAAGTGATTGGTAAAATTATTCATCCAAACAGCGGCCAAATGATACACTTTACGTTCAGAAGAACTTGCAAAGGAAACTTTTCTACTGATTTGCCACGCCAAATCAAAAAGTTCTTGCGCAAAATCAACTGAATTGGCTTCGATTAAAAATGGTACTTCAAATATTTCTACAGTGCGATTTTTAGAAAATGTTTGCAGAGGATATAAAACTCCAATGTTCTTGTGTTGCGAAAACTGCTGTAATTCTAAAGCACCAGAAGTGTAGGCGATTTTTAAATTGATTGGTAGTTGTTCAATTATCGATTTGATTGCGTCATCACTAACACATATTAGGATTAAATCACCTTCAATGGATGCAATTGATGAACAAACCTCTGAATTAAATAAATTAGCAAGTTGACTTGCATTATCAGAATTACGACCAAAAACTGATTTAATTTGAATTCCCCGGTCCAAAAAGGCACTTCCGAGATGAAAAGCCACATTGCCAGTTCCAATGATGGAAATTCTTTGTATGCTTTTCATCTCAAAAAAGTGTGTTAATTATTTACCGTGACATTGTTTAAACTTTTTACCACTTCCGCACGGGCAAGCATCGTTTCGTCCAACCTTAGGGTCAACTGTCACTGGTTGTTGCTTTTCAACTTGTCTACCTGAATTTTCGATAGCAGATTCATAACCTTCACTTCCTTGAAAGCGGGGAGGAGTAGTACTTGAACTGCTTGGCGATACATTCTCTTTTGCTTTCTCGTAATGATTCTGAGTTGCTTCCTTGTTCGTACTTTGAATTTCCTGTTCGACAGCGATGTCCATTGTCATTAACAATTCTGTTGCTTCACCATTCAATCTTCCAAGCATCGCTTTAAACAATTCGAATGACTCTAATTTATAAACTAAAAGTGGATCTTTCTGCTCGTATTGCGCATTATTTACAGCTGAACGAAGGTCATCCATTTCACGTAAGTGCTCTTTCCATTCATTGTCAATCATTCCAAGAATTACATTCTTTTCCAATGAAGTAACAATTCCTTTTCCTTCAGTCTTATATGCCTCTTCAAGGTTCACAACCAATTGCATCACACGTCTTCCATCTGTTAATGGGAAAACAATGTTTTTGTAACGATCAGCCATTGTTTCATGCACATGCTTTATTTGCGGCAATGCTTTTACAATGATTTTACTGTTTTTACGCTCATATTGTTCAGACATTGCAGTGTATACTTTCTCTACAAGGCTTTGCTGATCAATTGTTTTGTATTCATTCTCATCAACAGGTGAATCAATTCCAATCAAACGAATCAAATCTAATTCGAAGCTTTCGAAATCACTTTTTGTATGCGCAAATACAGTCGATTCACACATATCGTAGAACATGTTATCGATATCTAAATCTAAACGATCACCAAACAATGCATTTCTACGTTTTTTGTAGATTGCTTTACGTTGGGCATTCATCACATCATCGTACTCTAACAAACGCTTACGGATACCGAAGTTATTCTCCTCAACTTTCTTCTGTGCTCGTTCAATAGATTTAGAAACCATTCCATGTGTAATGACTTCACCTTCTTTCAAGCCCATTCGGTCCATTAATTTTGCAATACGATCAGATCCGAACTTACGCATCAAATCATCTTCTAATGAAACGAAGAATTGTGATGAACCTGGATCTCCTTGACGACCAGAACGACCTCTTAACTGACGGTCAACACGACGTGAATCGTGACGTTCT